>NZ_JAAHGT010000339.1 GCF_010672385.1 Okeania sp. SIO2F4 | reverse complement strand
GAAAGGTTTAAGTCGTAATTGAATCAACCCACCCCTAACCCCTCCACCGGAGGGGAAGTCAGTCGGACTGAGTCAGGAGGAGAGAGAATTACAAAGATGAGCGTAGTTATGACGATTGGAGAATTTGTTTATGTCCAATTCCCCCGGATTTGATATTATAATTAAAGCCCTACTACAAACAAGAACTTTTTTATCACTAGACTTGTCGCTTGATAACTAAAAAAAACTGGCAAACCCAAGTCAAGTAATAATTTTAGCTATTACCAATTTCAAACATCTGGAATTACTGCTGTGTTTTAATTTGAGCGATTTTTTCCATCTATTTAGCGACAAGTCTACTTATTATTCGGATATCATATAATACCAAGGGTGAAAAAAGAATGCTTAACTTAGGTGAAACTTCAATTATTAAGTAATTAACACAGGTGGAATGACCTTTTTGATAATTACGAGCTAGGAGCGTGTTAATTATTCTTATGTTTACTTCTCGCTCTCGGACGCCCTTATGCAACGTCTCTACCTACTCAAGAAACTGTAGCAAACATTTATGAAATTGGTATAAAAGGGATTTTGAGTAACCCTCCAAAAACATTTCGCCTTAAAAGGCAGGGTTTTAGACCCAATTATTTTGATAAATAGATCTTAATTTAAGTTGATATCCTCAGCATTATTAAAAATATCTAAAGTTTTTTAGATCAAAGACTACTAAGAGGTAAAAAGGTTATATTCACGACAAAGTGAGAGAAAAATTTATGGTAACAGCTACAAGACCAGAACAAAACGTAAAAATTGGCCCCACTAAACTTCTAATTAATAACGAGTGGGTAGAAAGTGCCTCTGGCAAACGGTTTGAAACTATTAACCCTGCAACAGGAGAAGTTATTTGTGATGTTGCGGAAGCAGATGCACCTGATGTAGACAAAGCTGTAATAGCAGCTCGCAAAGCATTTACCAGTGGCGATTGGCCAAAAATGTCCGCTACTAAACGAGGGGAACTTCTATACAAGTTAGCAGATTTGATGGAAGAAAATATAGAAGAGTTGGCAAGACTGGAAACCCTAGATAATGGTAAGCCACTCAATGACTCTCTCAATGCAGACTTACGTTTATCCATCGCCTGCTATCGTTATTATGCAGGATGGGCAGACAAAGTTCAAGGTAAAACTATTCCTATCAATGGCTCCTATTTCTGTTACACCCGCCACGAACCAGTAGGAGTTGTTGGTCAAATCATTCCTTGGAACTTCCCTCTATTAATGCAAGCTTGGAAACTTGCTCCAGCATTGGCAATGGGTAATACATTAGTAATGAAAACTGCCGAACAAACACCATTGTCAGCTTTTCGGGTGGGAGAGTTAGCTGTGGAAGCTGGTTTTCCTCCTGGTGTAGTTAATATTTTGTCTGGTTATGGCCCAACTGCTGGTGCTGCCATTTCCCACCATAACGATATTGATAAAGTTGCTTTCACTGGTTCGACAGAAGTAGGTCATTTAATCATGGAAGCTGCTGCCAAGAGTAACTTAAAGCGGGTGACTTTAGAACTCGGTGGCAAGAGTCCTAATATTGTGTTTGCTGATGCGGATATGGATGCTGCTATTGAAGGAGCGCATTTTGGTTTGTTCTTTAACCAAGGTCAGTGTTGCAATGCGGGTTCTCGTTTATTTGTGGAAGAGAAATGTTATGACGAGTTTGTTGCCAAAAGTGTAGAGCGGGCAAAACGTCGGATGGTGGGCGACCCATTTGCTACTAGAACTGAACAGGGACCCCAAGTAGATGAGGAACAGTTTAATAAAGTAATGAGTTATATTGAGTCTGGTCAACAGGATGGTGCCCAGATGTTATGTGGTGGGGCAAGAGTTGGCGATCGCGGTTATTTTATTGCACCCACTGTATTTGCTGATGTGCAGGATGGGATGAAAATTGCCAGAGAAGAGATTTTTGGTCCGGTGATGAGCATCATTAAGTTTAAGGATATTGATGAATTGGTGCAACGGGCGAATGATACGATATATGGTCTGGCTGCGGGAGTGTGGACGCGGGATATAGGTAAGGCTCATGCTGTAGCTCATGCTGTTCGTGCTGGTACAGTTTGGATAAATTGTTATCATGTGTTTGATGCTGCTGCACCGTTTGGTGGTTTTAAGCAGTCTGGTATTGGTCGGGAGTTGGGAGAGTATGGTTTACAGCAGTATACAGAGACTAAGACTGTAACTGTGAAGATGTAGTTGATGATTAATTACTCTTACTAGACATCTCCGAAAAAAAGTAAGGACGTTCCATGGAACGTCCCTACAAGAATATTTGGCGTTCTATCTTGACGGAACAAAAATTGGCTTTATAGGAGAATTCTGTAGGAGCGAATCGCCATTCGCCCCTACATTTATCGTTTACTAAAAGCAATAGTTGATAGCTGATAGCTGATAGCTGACGGCTGAATCTTTACAACATATTTTCCAAATCCTGTAATGTATTATAGCGCTTTTCAGATAGGTGAACTACACAGTTAAGACAACAATCTTTGTAGAGACGTTCCATGAAACATCCCTACTTTGGTATAACTAAGTGAAAATGCTATAAATATGGTTATTATTAGAGGTTATTTAGGTTTAGTAATTCTGATATTCATCAAACGAGAAATTAACAGCTTTAAATGATTCTTTTTGATGTTTTCTATCCCAATTTTTTTCTAAATTAAAATATACTTTTAGCTTTTCTTTTCTCAAATAAGGTGGTAAATCTCTTTGTAAAAAGAAAATTCGTTTACCATCATCGGTAATTACAAAACCATGAGATTTATCTTGGGGTAAGTAATCAATAATTCCGCTTTCTTGAGGCAGATTGGAATAAGCCTGTTTTTTCCAGTCTTTTTGACATAATTTAAGTAGGTAATTAATATTTTTACTTTCAAGTTCAACAGTCTTTTGAGATTTTTCTAATTCTTGGTATATTTTATACTCTAGCTCTTGTAAATCTTGCTTAATTTTCCATCCTTCCTGTTCGCGAATAGCTTTAGATAGTTCAATATTTCTGACAGCCATTTCTATATTTCCTGTATCTAAACTTAGTTGAGCAATATTCATGTATAGAGTAACTTTTGTTTTATCTTCTCCTGGTGCTAAAGCAGCACGACAACTAAACATGATGGCTTTATCTAGTTGGTTTAAACAAGAATAAAAATTTGCTAAATCTTGCAATATATACCATTCTACTCTTTGGGTTAAAATTATCTTTTCTAATTCATTAATAGCTTGTTTTACTTCTCGTTGATATCCTAAAGCTAAAGCAGCCCAACGATAAAAATGAATTTCTTTTGGATATAACTTGATAGCTTGTAATGCCCAATAACGAGCTTCTTTCCATAATTCTAATTGAACTAAACTTTTAACTTTAGCAAAAAACCATTGTTCTTGTTTAGATTTTCCTTTGCAATTAATTGTAGTTTTATCTAGATTTTGTGGCTCTAATTTATTACACCATTCTGATACTATCTGCCATTCTTCTTTTTGTTTTGCTAATTTAACAACAGCCATAACTGTTAATTCTTTTGGCAATTTATCTGGTTGAAGACTTAAAATATTGATGGCTGATTTTATCAAGTCATATAAATTTTCTTCTGCTGCAAATTTTTTAATATCTCTGTCATAACAAGCCCAAATTAATTCACTTTTAATATAATTGTTATCCGGGAATTGTTCCTTAGCTTTTTTTCCTTGTCTGATGGCAGCACCAGGATGTCCTGCTTTCCGTAAACAAGATAAATAACGACTTGCAGCATAGCTATTATTTTCTTCTTCCCAAAATTGACGAAAAATTTTGCCTGCTGCGGGAAAGTTTTCCTGTTTTAAAAATTGTTGAGCTTGTTCAATTAGATTATTAGACATTGTGTTTAACCCTCATCAATAATATCAAAATAATTACCATTAATTAACTCTGGAGCAATTTTGGCATTTTTATTAGAAAATAAATGTAAATATTCTTTAGCGCGAGTCATCCCAACATATATTTTTCTCC
This sequence comes from Okeania sp. SIO2F4, assembly GCF_010672385.1. Lineage (GTDB taxonomy): Bacteria > Cyanobacteriota > Cyanobacteriia > Cyanobacteriales > Microcoleaceae > Trichodesmium. The sequence goes on along the minus strand of NZ_JAAHGT010000339.1, from coordinate 5,263 downwards.
TTGCTAATATTTCAGCATCAGTTTTATTTTTTCCTATACAGTCATCAAATTGTTCTAACCAAATTAATAAAACTGCTTTAAATTCTAATCCTAGAGATGATTCAAAAGTGATTATTCTCACTCCTTTTAAATTGAGATTATACTTTGCTTTACTTTTCCTATCTTTACTAACCCAATAAGTGGGTATATCAGATTGATTCATCATGGAAATGATTGATTTTAGCCTAGTGTTATAGCGGTAAATAATTGCTATTTCATTAAAATCTAATCCTGATTTATGAAGTTTTTGAATAGTTTTGATTATACTTTTGTCTTGCTGTTCTGAATCACTAGCTAGATATAATTCAGGAATTTCTCCTTCCCTCAATGCTTGTGTAGGTTGTATTAGGGGAAAACTTATCTCTTGTTCTTCTAATGATTGATTAACTCTATCATTTATTGGTTTTAAAATTCCTGAAGCTGCCAATAATATTTGTTGTGTATTGCGATAATTTTTATCTAAATCAAATTTTTTGGTAATTGTTCGACCCCGTGCTTTAATTCCTACACTTATCCATGTAAAATTACCTCGTTGATAAATGCTTTGATTACCATCAGCAACAATCATTAAATCTCCATTTTCACTATCTTTTAAAGCATTAACACAGCATTTAAACCAACTAGGTACAAAAGTATGAGCTTCATCAATTAAAATAGCATCATATTTTTGATCATCTGAATAGTTAGATAGTTGTTTTAAAGTTGCCTCAGCGATAAATTCATCATAGTTTTCACGTTGTTGATTTTCTGAATCACCAATAATTGAATTTGCCCACTTATGAAAATTAGTAACCTCTATATTTTGATATTGAGGATTTTGTGAATCTTGATGTAAAACGGAACGTAAATAAGCTGCAAGACTAACATTGTAGCAAACAACCAAAATTTTATAATTCTGGTTACGGTTAAGTAAATATTTTGCCCTAGAAGTTAATAGTAATGTTTTTCCTGACCCGGCAACACCAAGAAAAATTCTATGTCCATCTCCAATGCTTTTAGCTAATCCTTCTTGTCTAAAATCGAGTATTTTTAAGATAGTATCACTAGGTAAAAATTGAATATTATCAGGCACACTATCAGGAGTAGCTTTTTCCTCTCTAATCACAATTTCCGGATATATCGAACCTTTGATAGTCGTAATTTGATCGGGTGTTAATTTCGGAAAATTAAATTTAATTTCAAACATTTCTTGAAAACGTTGAATAATTATCTCATTTGGTACTTTTCCCTCTTCCCAGTTTAATAATTCATCTCTATAAATTACTTTTTTTATTGGTAATATTTGTTGGTCAAGTTGATATTCAGATGCTTTTTTATAAGTTATATTAGACATCACCGCCCCAACACCCACAGGAAAGCATAATTTTCCTTGATAATTCCCCGATTGACGAGTCAAAACCGGGTGTTTTTTTAGTCTATCAAGTATCTTAAAAAGATAATCTCGTCCTTGAAGCAAGGGAGATTTTTCATTTGTTTTTCTGCCATCTTGCTTCGATTTAATCTCAAAATAATCTGACTTAGCCTTCAAAATATCCTTAAAATTCCATCCTTTTACCTCAATTATTAACACTCCAAAATCAGGAGATAAAATTATAAAGTCAGGATAACGCCCATCAATATTAGGTTCATACCAAACCGAGAAATCATCAGGTAGCCTAGATAAAATATTATACAACCGTTTTTCACCAGCACTAGCTTTTGCTGGAATCCTGTCAGGAATAATTTGTGCCATAATTAATTTGGATTGACCAATTAACTGGAAACTTATTTGAACTAATTGATATTCACTATAGCACTACAATGGTAATTATTTTTGATTAGTGAATCTAGATTTTTTGCTAACCTAGTCATACAGAAATTTTTAATCGCTTAAATTTTCAAATTTAAGTAATTTTGCTGTAATAACAGTAGTTATGTTTAGTCAATAAAGGGTTATAATATGCAGGGTTTATTCAACCTGATACTTAAATATATAAAGTAAAAATAGACAATAAAAAAAACTATTTTTACACAAAAATACTGATTTTTTTGATTAAATTGATATCAATTTACCTAGTTTTCACTGATGTATAGCGCTACTTGAATCGGGAATAGGGAATAGGGAATAGGGAATAGTAAACTGTCAAAGGATTTCAGGATTTAGAAATGTCCTAATCTTTGCTTCGACTGCTATATACAAAAAATTTTTTTGAGAGTCTACAGTCAATACCTTCCTCAACTAAGAACCAAGCAAACTCTGGATAGTCACTTGCTGCCCGACTTCAATATTTAGCATCTTCTGCTAAAATAGAAATCAACCTATCATCATATAATTGCTGAGGAAGTATGTCGGATGTCACCATCAAAGACTTAGAAATAATACAAACCCTATTCAATGAAGCAGGTTTAGATTATCAATTAGAATTAGAAGGTGGAAAAATATCAATTATGGGGCCGTCAGATATCGTTTCGAGCGAAGTAGGAGTTCGCTTAATTTCTTCTCTTTATGCTTGGATAAACCCTCGTCGTCTGGGGCGGGTATTTGACTCTGCGGGTGGTTTTATCTTACCCGATAGCAACCTCAAAGCACCAGACGTATCTTTTGTCAAAGCCGATCGCTTGCCACGAAGTATCCGCTATTTTGCAGAAATGGTACCCGATCTAGCAGTGGAAATCAAGTCTCAAAGCGATAGAGTTCCCCCTCTGAAAAAGAAACTCCTAAAATATATTGAATTGGGAGTGCAAGTCGCAATATTAATCGATCCTGATGAAGAAAAAGTAATAATTTATCGCCCCACAGGAGAACCCACTGAACTTACAGGGGATGACATATTGAGCATTCCCGAACTATTCCCTGGTTGGGAAATATCCATTTCCGAACTTTGGCCGCCAGTCTTTGATGAGGAAGATTAACGAACTCAGAAGTCAGAAGTCAGAAGTCAGAAGTTATTTTTGTAACGGGGATTTGAGCAACTCTCCAAAAATATTGCACCTTAAAAGGCGGGGTTTTAGACCCATGTTATTTTGATAAATGAAACAATATCGCTCCTTTTTACTACATAGAATCTATGTTTAACAAAAGGAGCGATCGCTAGTTTCTAGACAAAGATAGAAATTATCAAAAACTTACTAGACTGACACAACTAATGGGTGTGCATTAGGGCGGGTTTATGTAAATCTTAGAGTAAGCATTGAAATTCTAGCTAAAACCCGCCCCTACTATTGCACCATTTTAGCTGTATCGGTCTACTACTGGCGTGTCAAGCTTGAAAATGTGGGTTAAAAAACCTAACCCCCCAACCCCCTTCTCTGCTAGCGTTGGGGGAGAGGTCTTAGCTGGTCGATCGCTCTTAACCCACAATTTTAGTCTAGACACGCCACTACAGCGCTTTTCAACAAATTAATGAACTACATCGCTATAAACAAAACCCTGTAAGGACGTTGCATGCAACGTCCCTACTGTGGTCTACCGTGCAGGAAAACCGCTGTAAAATTACTTCGCCCTCGCTACATCCATAATATCATCCATCACCGAACCAGACTCCTCCATCTTACCAATATCCAAGAGAGTCTTCAACAATGAATCAGGATTTAAACTCAATGAGTCAATACCCTCTTCAACTAAAAAACGCGCAAACTCTGGATAATCACTAGGCGCTTGACCGCAAATACCAATCTTGCGATCGTATTTCTTAGCTGCTTTAATGGCAATTTTCACCATCCGACGTACTGCCTCATTCCGTTCGTCAAAAATATGCGCCACTAACGCCGAATCTCGGTCTAAACCCAAAGTCAACTGAGTCAAATCATTTGAACCGATGGAGAAACCATCAAAGACTTGCGCAAACTCGTCGGCAAAAATCACATTACTGGGCAACTCGCACATGACATAAACTTGCAACCCATTCTCGCCCCGTGTTAAACCGTTTTTCTCCATCTCCGCTAATACCTTGCGACCCTCATCGGGAGTGCGACAGAAAGGAATCATTGGAATCACATTAGTCAAACCCATCTCATCCCGTACCCGCTTCAACGCTTTACACTCTAAAGCATAAGCATCGCGATATTTTGGATCGTAATAACGAGATGCACCCCGCCAACCAATCATGGGGTTTTCTTCCCCTGGTTCAAACTGATAACCACCTAATAAATTCGCATATTCGTTACTCTTAAAATCGCTCATCCGCACCACTACAGGATTTGGATAAAAAGCAGCAGCGATCGTACCTACACCTTGCGCCAGTTTATCAACGAAGAAATCTGGTTTATGTTCGTACAATGCAGTTAAATTACCAATTTCCCGTTTCACTAAAGGATCTTCCAACTCGTCATAGTGAATTAAAGCTAATGGGTGAGCTTTTATATGATTGGCAATAATAAACTCTAACCGTGCCAAACCAACGCCATCGCAAGGAATAGAAGATAGACCAAAAGCTTCCTCTGGGTTGCCAACGTTCATCAAAATCTTAGTCCGAGTCTTAGGCAAATTATCCAACAAAGTTTCCTGCACCTCAAATGGCACCATACCCTGATAAACTTTGCCCTCTTCACCTTCAGCACAACAAACAGTTACTTCCTGACTATTGTACAACAGTTTCGTAGCATCACCACAACCAACTATTGCTGGAATACCCATCTCCCGCGCAATAATAGCAGCATGACAAGTGCGTCCCCCTTGGTTAGTAACTATAGCGCTAGCTTTTTTCATAATAGGTTCCCAGTCAGGGTCGGTTTTGTTAGTCACCAAAACTTCCCCTGGCATAAACTCATCAATTTTATGCACGTCAAGAATAACACGAGCTTCACCTTGCCCAATCATTTCTCCCACAGCGCGACCGCAAACTAATACATCGCTGCTACCTTTGAGTTTGAAATTACGGAGAATGCTACCAGATTTTTGAGATTGTACTGTTTCTGGACGCGCTTGCACGATGAACAGTTCACCAGTGAGACCGTCTTTTGCCCATTCAATATCCATTGGGGTGTAATGGTCACGCACTTCAGAATAATGTTCTTCAATAATACAGGCCCATTTTGCCAGTTGTAAGATTTCATCGTCATTGATGCAATATTTTTCCCGTTCGGAAACTGGCACTGGCACGTTTTTGGTAAGTTTGGAACCGCCGATGTCGTAAATCATCTTCAGTTCTTTTGTACCGAGACGTTTTTCCAGGATGGGGCGGAAACCTTGTTTGAGGGTGGGTTTGAAGAACGTATCCCCGCCTATGCCTCCACGGTTACTTGG
>NZ_JAAHGT010000338.1 GCF_010672385.1 Okeania sp. SIO2F4 | reverse complement strand
ATAAAATTCCCAAAATCATTACTCGCAGAGAATTAACTAAACCTGCTAATAAAACTTGAGTATAGGGATCTTTTGGTTTGTAAGGAATCAAACTTTCACTAATACTAAATCCTGCTTCATTATCTAGGAAACTGAAGCCAAACTTTGTACCTTGTTGTGCTAAATTTCGGCTGAGGTTGCTAATCATTATAGCTACAACCACAACAAAAATTACTATGGCAAGAACTTGTAAAGCAATACGCCAAAATCTCTCATCTCGCCATAGAGGAATTTTTTGATTTTTGTCATCAATCATAATTTTAGGGAGTAGGGAGTCATTTCAGTTATCAGTTATCAGTTATCAGTTATCAGTTATCAGTTATCAGTACCTCCTATTGAACCATTGGGATTGAAATAATAAACCAAATATTTTCCTTTTAGTCAATCCTCTCCTCTTTAGGGAGAGGTAATTATCCATTATCCATTAATGAAAATAGACTTCTTGCAGAAGTTAGGGAATAGGGAATACGGAATAGGGGATAGGGAGATAAAATTGTTTATTTCATCTCTTAAATTGATTTAATTAAAACTTTTGCAAGATGTCTAATATCTAACTCATTTATTTGTTTCAGAAGGGGTATTTTCACAAATTGTCAAGTATGTAGAAAATAGTAGAGTTGTCAAGAGCAAATATACCCTCTGCTGCATAATTTCGATTCAATTTCCTGCCGTTGACATCCTCCCGACGCTGCTCTACGATACAGCGCGGGATTCCCTAGCATCACTGTTAGAGACTTTCTGTTTCTTAGCACCCGCCTTCGGAGACTTATTCCCAGAAGGTCTTACGGTCGCTCCACAGACAAGCCAGCGCGGTCTTGGGGGTTTCCCCCATGAGCGACTGGCGCTGACACTGCGAGTCCCGCAGCCTTCTTGGTGGGCGTTCCCTTGCGTCTATCGCCGACGCGGGTTCCCATCCGCAAAATATTTACCGAAGCGTTTATGTCCCGGTCATGGTGAGCTGCACACTCTGGGCAATCCCACTCTCTGATATTTAAAGGTAATTTTTCTACTATATGCCCACAATTAGAGCAACGCTTAGAACTGGGAAAATATCTATCAATCTTGATTAATTCCCGGCCGTACCATTCAGCCTTATAATCTAATTGCCTGATTAATTCTCCCCAATTAGCATCTGATATTGCTTTAGCTAATTTGTGGTTTTTGACCATATTATTTACTGCTAAATCTTCAACTACAACAGTTTGATTTTCTCTGATTAATTGTAGGGGAGCCGTCGGATTGGCGACGTATGTTAGCTTATGAGTATAGTCAAGCCTTGAATCCTTAATTTTTGCGTGTATCCTAGCTACTTTCAGCCTAGCCTTTTGATAGTTGTTAGACCCCTTAGTTTTTCTTGTCAGAGACTTTTGAGCTAACCTTAGTTTTTTGTGCAACTCCAACAGAGTTTTAGGGTTAGCTATTTTTTTTCCATCACTGGTAGTAACTAAACTGGTAATCCCTAAATCAATACCAATTTGTTTGGTTACTGGCTTAAGCTTTAAATTCCTGGTATCATTGACTCTTAAAGAAACAGACCATCTACCAGAGGGGTCTAGCTTCACTGTAATTGTGCTAGGGACACAATCTTGTGGCAGTTGCCTACTCCATCTAATAGGTAATGGCTCAGAACATTTAGCTAAATAGACTTGACCATCTTTCCACTTAAATGCAGACTTTGTAAACTCTGCACTACCACCATTGCGCTTTTTCTTGAAGTTAGGATATTTGGCACGCCCACTAAAAAAGTTAGTAAAAGCAGCCTGTAGATGTCTTAAACCTTGTTGTAATGGGACACTGCTTACTTCAGTAAGAAAATCTAAATTTTCCTCTTTCTTCCAAGAAGTAAGCAGAGCTGAGGTTTGAGCAGATCCTACTCGTTCTTGATTCTCATACCAGGCAGTAGTTCTTGCTGCTAAAGCTTTGTTGTAGATGAGGCGTACACAACCCAAAGTTCTCCTCAACAGATTTTCCTGCGACTGAGTAGGGTAAAACCTAAATTTGTATGCTTTCTCAACCATCTACTATAAAAACAACTTATAAATTCTAAATTCTGAATTCTAAATTTTATACAGATTTGGGAAATTGAGTGTAGATTTATTCCCAAATCTTCGCTGTTGTAAGTTTCTTGTTAACGGAAAGGTGGAGAATAAAGCAACCCACCATTAATCCATAAATCATTCAGACCGCGAGGTAACTTAAATTGAGATTGTTCTCCTAAGTTACGGTCATAGACTTCACCGTAGTTACCAACTTGCTTAATTACACGATATGCAAAATCATTACTCAAACCCAAACCTTCACCGAGGTCTCCCTCCACTCCTAAAAAGCGTTTGATTGTAGGGTCTTCAGAATTTTGCTTCAGGTCATCTACATTTGCTTGGGTAATACCTAACTCTTCAGCTTCTATCAAAGCATAAGTTACCCATTTTACCACATCAAACCAGGCTGAATCATTATTTTTTGTTACTGGACCCAAAGGTTCCTTAGACATAGTAACATCCAAGATTATATGGTCTCCTGGATTAGGTAGGGTACTACGGCGACTTAATAATTGAGACTTATCAGAAGTCATCCCATCACAACGCCCTTCCGCATAAGCTGCATAAGCTGGGTCTGCTTGTTGAAATGTCAATGTTTCTGCTTCAACATTTCGTTGACGGAGATTATCTGTTAAATTTAATTCTGTAGTTGTGCCTGCTTCGACACAAATTGATTTGCCTTGCAAGTCCTCTAAAGATTTAACCCCACTATCAGCACGAACCATCATGCCTTGACCATCATAAAATGTAGTAGGGGCAAACTCCAAACCAACAGTAGTATCTCGGCTAATAGTCCATGTTGTGTTCCGAGATAGCATATCCACTTCTCCACCGTTAAGAGCAGTAAAACGCTCCGTTGAATCTAAGTTACGATATTCTATAGCATTTAAATCATCAAATAAAGCAGCAGCAACCGCTTTGCAAATATCTATATCTATTCCCGAGTATTTACCATTTTGGTCCACAAAACTGAAGCCAGGAATACCACCCTCTACACCGCATATTAATTTACCGCGATTTCTGACAATATCTAAACGACTAGTCCCTTGTTGACTTTCTTGGCCAGCTCCTGTTTTGTCTGATGGGCCTTCACCTTCACAGGCTGTTAGTGGCAGTACCATCAACATAGCTGCTATTAGAATAGATCCCCATTTTTGCATAGTGTATTCTGATTTTTTTGTTTTGAAAAAAGTGATCTACTCAAAGCTACCATAGTGTCAAGCTTGACGATCGCTTCTGGAAGCTCTCAAGCAACTACTTTCCACATTTTGTTCCTTATTTATTTGAATACTTTTGATTTTTAATTTTTACTTTAAATTCAAACCTATACAGATAGTGAAGGTTCACTTCCCAAACGTTCCTCAGCTAAATCCCTAATTAAGGACACCCGAGATTGGATATATTCCTTAATTAAATCTGCTTCTGTACAATTTAGGGTACTTCTTTTTTTCAACTGTTTGATTAACCACTGGGCTAAGGTTGCATCATCCAGTGATACCAAGGTTGTAGCTTGGGAGTTTTCTACCACAGACCAAAGCTGACGTAACATTGTGGGAGTCACAGGAACCTCCATATAAATTTCATATCCGTATTTCTTTAGAGGATTGGTCAAGAATGGTAATTAGGACGTATCCTTAAACACATATTTTCCCAATTTTGTCTTTTCTTAACCATTCTTTTATATTTACTCAATAATAACTGAAATGTACTGATATAAGAGGCGCTTACACATAATAAGTTACAATTTCTACTAATATCTTTACAAACTGATGTGTTTCTTTACTTATCCTTGATGGGACTCGATCGGGTCGGGCTGATTCAAAAAATACCTTTAGTGCTTTATTTTCTAGTATGATAGTTACTAATCTTGACCAGCTTTAAATATTCAAGTGGTTTTTCAGTAGTGAGTTTTTGTACTTTATATTTGGCTTCTAAATTTAAAAATCAAAATAAGTTTATTATTTATTTACATATTTTTTTCGAGAAAAAAGTAGTATTTTATACAAAAAATCAAGAAATAATGTGATTTTCGGTTGAATAGTTAGGGCTGGCTGATTAAATCTCGCGCGTATTGACTCCCAAAGGTATTAGCTTTTTTTAGCTGGAAAAAAGTACCTGGTCTTCAGCCCTTCACGCGGAGTCATTCTCGCTCTTCTCAAATATAGTCCGTTGTGCGAATTTAACTTCTGACTTCTGACTTCAGCTATATTATGGGTAATTAGCCGGACATCATATAATTTCTTGATTAACCTTTTGTATTCTGTCCAATTCTAAATCAGAAAGATAATCCACACACCAATTAGCCAAACGTTGGAGCATATGAAAAGGATAAGTATGAGCAACACCAACCACAGGCATTCCTGCTAGTTTAGCTGCTTCAATACCTGCAAAAGTATCCTCAATTACTAAACATTCTGAAGGCTTGAGATTAATGTCTGTATATTGTTGATTCAAAATATCCACTGCTAATAAATAACCATCAGGTTTTGGTTTACTGGTCTTAACATCATCCTCAGCAATAATTACCTGAAAATAATCAGCTAAATTAGCTTTATTTAACACTAATTCTACTTCGGCTCGGATAGCACCAGTAACCACAGCCATTTTCAGATTAGCTTGAGAAACCCGATCGATAAAATCTACCGTATCCGAATAAATTGGTAATTCTTCAATACTTTCTAACTGTTGTTGATAAGCTAGGGTTTTGCGTTTGATTAACTGTTCTAAATACCCTTCATTGACATATCTACCTCTTTGGGTCAATATATCATCCAAACAAGTACGATCGCTTCTTCCCAGACAAAATTTGTGATATTCCTCTGGTTTAAGCAGTAGATTTTCCTCAAGTAGTACTTGTTCTATTAATTTTTCGTGCAGAAATTCATCATTAATAATTACACCATTAAAATCGAACAAAACAGCTTTGAGAGTCATAAATTGTTAATTTATTTTGGCAATCTGAGGATAACTATAAAAATAGTATACTAATTTTGAATTACTTTGATAAGTTTTTTGACAGTTGGTAGACAAAATCAAAATTTATCTTAGTTTGCGTGTCAGTAGTGCTATAAGTACATGAAGTAGGCATCAAATTCATTAATTGATAATGGATAATGAATAATGGATAATTACCTCTAGTTAAAACCGTGACGGAATTGAATATAAGGAAATCACAATTTCTTTTCTCTTGGTCGATTGGATATGGCGCACTTCGGAGCAGCTCTGCACTCTTCGGGAAACCTCAGCATCCCATCCTACGGAAAGCTCCGCAATTCAAGTCGGCAACAGCCGAAACGACCGCTTTTTCTCCTGAAAAGGAGGGGCAATAAAGTCAAATGGATTAATTATCAATTATCAATTATCCATTGGTAAGGTAATTAATACCAATTTCAAAAAATACTGCTACATTAACTTTTTCGTTCTCCGATACGGTAGGGGGAGGAGAGAAAGTATGGTCAGACTTAAAGAGCGGGGGCAGACTATTGCCTCACCTAAATTAGAAAATATCTTTCAACAATTAATAATTAATTATTAATTATTAATTATTACCTCTCCTTGAAAAAGATAGGATTGACTAATCATGAAAATTTTTTCTTATTTCTCCTAATTAGGAGAGGCTTTAAACCTTAATTATTCGGTAAAAAAAATCTAAAAACAGCATCAAATAACTAATATTCGGTGGGTTACGGTGGATTATCAAATATCGTATTATTAGTGTGCAATTATTTCCACCTAACCCACTTGACATAAAGACTTAATATTTTATTTATAGATACCTTCTAGGATATTTTCTTTTGTAAGGCTTTTTTGGCAATTTTAGTAACATAAATAGTTACAGCAACTGTGGCGACTAGACCAACGCCGTAAAGAACCCATTCTGCTGTGGTACGCGATCCGCCTTCTGTGCCCAAAGTTGCCAAACTTCCAGCTAAGGAACCCAGATATACATACATTACTGTACCTGGCATCATGCCAATCCAAGATGCCAAACAATAGTCTCGTAGAGAGACTTTAGTTAGACCAAAAGCATAGTTGAGCAGGTTAAAGGGAAAAATGGGGGACAAGCGAGTTAGTCCAACGATTTTCCATCCCTCATCAGCCACAGCTTTGTCAATGGCCTTAAATTGTTCATTTCCTTCTATTTGTTTGGAAACCCAACCTCTTGCTAGATACCGACCCACTAAGAAAGCACAAGTTGCACCTATAGTTGAACCGATAGAAACGTAAACCGAGCCAAAAAGAGGACCAAATAGGAGACCTGCACCAAGGGTGAGTAGTGAGCCAGGCAAAAATAAAACTGTAGCCAAGATATAGATAGTGATAAAAGCTATCGGACCCCAGGGGCCAAGTGTATCAATCCAATTTAAGGCATTATTCAGTAGTTGTTGAGCATTAAAAAATTTCTGAGCAAAAATTAGGAGAGTTGCGACTCCAAGCATAATTAAAAGTGGTTTGAGTAGCTTGTTTAATTTTGGCTTTTTTTTTGTTGTTTGTGGCAGGTCGTTCATCATAATATAAACTTGAAAAATATCTTTGTGCTGATTGATATTATAATCATTTTTACAACTAAAAATATTGTTTTTAAGTTTGATTTCATCAGATTATTATCTGATTTTCATAATTATTTGTTGACCAGATTTCTTGGGAATGTGGAATAATAAAATATACCCTAATAACAAAACAAATCCAAAAAATTGAATTTTTACAGTTTATTTTATACTAATCCTCTATAAAATTCCATCTAATGTTATCCTATATAAATCGTTGATTAGAGGTAATTTAGTTGCACTATTTGCACTATTAAGTATCAATATTATAGCAATTCCCAAAAAGCGTGAGATACAAAATTCCCTGGTTTTAGGGAACAGGGAACACTTAACTGGGAATAGGAAGTAGTAATTCTGGTTCCGTAGGAATAAATAAAGAAGAAAAATAACTGTACCTCATTAGCTTGGGAAACGCTATATCACACCAAATATGAAAAACTTTTCTACATTTTATTGAGTAGAGGAGTAGTAATAATTTGCTGCGGAATCGGGAGCTAATAGCCAGCCTCCTGGGTCGTAACTGCCTCTTTGCAGAGGAGCTGCCTCTTGCTACGGTAGCTCTCGCTTTTCATGTCGCGCAGCGAAACGCTTTTCATGTCGCGCAGCGAAACGTTAACAGCTATTAGCTGGAGCTGCCTTCCTCATTCCAGAAGGCAATAGTTTGATCCTCAGATTTTGTAGTTCTCGCCTTGCTTTGAGTCCTTGAATCAGAGCATCTAGCTGTTGGTCTAAGGCAAAAAGCGCTTCTGAGTAGCGGACTATGCTTTTAATTTTGGCCAGGATTTCTTGGCGTTGACTGGCTAAAGCATTGCGGTACTGCTAAAAATTGCTAATTCCCAACCCGCAAGCTGTCAAGAATCCTATACTAAATACAACTAAAAACAACCTTTGAAATCTAGCAGTTTGTTCTTCTTGTTTGAGTCGTGCTTCTACTTCTTTTGTTCGTTCTGTTTCTATTATAGTTCGCTTTTCTTGTCTCTATATTTCTACAGAAGCATCTAAATACTGATAATCTAAATCACTCAAACTTTTTCCTCTTGCCCAAGCTTCAGCATCTTTTAGTGCTAGACCGCGCAATAGTCGGAATTTGTCTGTTTGCTGGGAAGCTATCCAAGCATCAAAATTATCAGCATAAGGTCGCAATAATCTTAATTTTTTCCCGATCCATTCTAAATTAAATACTTGTTCATATATCCGATTTTTTACTTTGAGTAATCCTGATTCTTTAACTATTAATCCTGATAATATTAGCTCTGTTTCTTCAGGTATTTTATTGACTTCTATCTGCTTATTATGCATGATTTTTTTATATATTCCTAACAATTTTTCTACTTTGGTAGGATTGTATAATAACCGATTTTGAATTGTTCTTAAATGCTCTGGGTCGTCATGATTTTGCCAATCATCTAATATTTTATTTCTAACTAGGTTTTCTACTAAGAATTCCCCATAACCTAATGGCAATTTTGCAAGTTGATTTCGCCAATCATATAAGTTCTTATTTCTAAATAAATTACCTTCATATTTATCTGGTTGGGTAATGGCATCCATGACTAATTGACAGAGCTTGTTAGTTAAAAATGGTTGCCCTCCCGTCCAGGATAATATTTCTTTTAGTAATGTTTTAGCCTGGTTTTCTTCCAGTGGTAAACTTGCTGCTAATGGCTCTATTTCTTCTATTGTAAAACCATGTAATTCTATGGCTGTGCCTATGTTAAATGGTGTTCTTTTCCGGTCTTGGATTAAATCGGTAGGTGTAGCTACTCCAAAAATGGCAAAATTAAGTCGATTATATTCTGAATTAATTGCTCGTTGATTGTAGCAATAACGAATGAGTGCAAAGAAATCATCTACGGTAAAGTTTAAACCAAGAATACTGTCTATTTCATCGATGAATATACAAATATTTTCTGTAGGAAATTGTACTAATATTACTTCCTCAATAAATCGACTTAATTTTTGGACATCAGACATTTCTGAAAGTGATGACCACCAGGTTTTTAATGAGAATTTACGATTCAATTTTAAACTCAGCCAGAGGTTGGCAATTATGCCTTGATACCATTTTTGGGAAGTGGTATTTTGACTACCAATGTTAGTCATGTCAATACTGGCACATTCAAATCCTTGTTGTTTCAGTTGATGGTAGGTTCTGACTAATAGGGATGATTTTCCCATTTGTCGGCAATTGAGAATGTAACAAAATTCGCCTCTATTTAAAGCTTGATAAAGTTGGGTATCAGCTTCTCGGGTGACGTAGGTAGGAGCATTTTTGCTGAGACTACCTCCGACTTGGTATGTACGTCTAATCATGGTCTTGTTTGTGCTAACTAGGAGTTATTAACGAAAGTTAATTTTGCAGGTCAGAAGTTCTGAGTTACAGCACTTTTCAGTTGAATATAACAATAAGCTCTGAGGGCGTTGCTGAATAAATGTATAATTTCACCGAATAATTAATAATTAATAGTTAATAATTAATTATTAAGAGTTGATAGTCAATTAATTATTCATTTAATAATTCACGCCTTGAAGCCTCCCCTTTTAAGGGGATAAATCAAAAAAATTCCTTTGAGTCAATCCCCTTCTTTTAAGCTATCCCTGATAAGGAACTCCTGAAACCCTTGTAGGAGGGTGGGGAGAGGGGGAAGAGGGGGAGGAGGGGGAAGAGGGGGGAGTCAGAATCTTGGGGTGGATTTATCAA
>NZ_JAAHGT010000337.1 GCF_010672385.1 Okeania sp. SIO2F4 | reverse complement strand
AAATAAAATTAATTAGGGCTGGCTGATTAAATCTAAAAGTATTGACTTATATTGGCTAAAGCCTTTTTAGGTCTGGAAAAAGTACAAGATATTTGCTCCCTTAAGCTCATGCATGTGAGAATTTTGGGCAGAATAATTGCAGAAAAACCAAGGGATAATTCTTCCTCCTGCCTTCTCGCTCATTCCTGACTCCTCCTGTCTCCTGTCTCCTGTCTCGGTCCTCCTACCCTCACACATAAGATTTTTGAGCGCAAACCCTAATTATCCTGCATAAATCATCAATTATTTCTCCCTGCTCCCTGCTCCCTGCTCCCTACTCCCTCTTTTCTGGAGATGTCTATTATATTAAACTTTGTTCATGCAGGAGTTCTCACATCTAATTCGTGATTCCTATAGTTTTCATTATCAATTATCCATTATCTATCAACCTATCCCACTATTCTAAAAATGCTTATTTACTTAAGTAAAATATTCCTGAAAAGCTAGATTTTTTGTTTTTATCTTTAACAATATTTGGGCTTTTCAGCCAAAATATTATTAGTGGGATAGTAAGCATTCAGCCGTCAGCTAGCCTCTTTCAGAGGAGCTGCGCTAACAGCTATCAGCTATGAGTTATTAACCGATTATCACACACTCAGGAAGAATTAGTCTTCAAGGAAAATTAAAACTTATGAATAAATTGGTCATATCACCGCTAACCGAAGTCAAGTTATTACATTTAAAAGCTGAAAGCTGAATGCTAATAGCTGAATGCTTACGTGGGATAGGTTCATTATCCATTATTCAATGTTCATGCAGGAGTTCTCACATCTAATTCCTGATTGCTATAGTTTTCATTATCAATTATCAATTATCAATTATCCATTATCCATTATTCTAATGTACGGTTTCCACGAACTAGCACTCGACACCATCGAGTGCTAAATTTTTATTTGGAAGCAATAGGAGAAATTATATGGCCAAAATTGTAGAGTTTGATGATAAGTCCAGACGCGCTCTAGAAAGAGGAATCAATAGTTTAGCTGATGCAGTCCGCATCACTATGGGTCCAAAGGGTAGAAATGTATTATTAGAGAAAAAATTTGGCGCTCCCCAAATTGTTAATGATGGGATTACCGTAGCGAAGGATATTGAACTGGAAGACCCTCTAGAAAATACTGGAGCTAGATTAATCCAAGAAGTGGCATCTAAAACTAAAGATATTGCTGGAGATGGCACAACTACCGCTACAGTTTTAGCTCAATCTATGATTAAGGAAGGTCTCAAAAACGTAGCTGCTGGCGCGAACCCAGTGGCAGTGCGTAAAGGGATTGAGAAAACTATTAATCAGCTAGTTAAAGAAATAGAAACAGTTGCTAAACCAGTAGAAGGAGAAGCGATCGCTCAAGTTGCTACAGTCTCTGCAGGTGGTGATGCAGAAGTAGGAAAAATGATTTCTGAAGCAATGGAGAAAGTTACCAAGGATGGGGTAATTACTGTTGAAGAATCTAAGTCTCTTTCTACAGATTTAGAAGTTGTGGAAGGGATGCAAATTGACCGTGGTTATCTTTCCCCTTATTTTGTGACTGACCAAGAGCGGTTGGTCGTGGAATTTGAAAATGCTCGGATTTTAATTACTGATAAGAAAATTAGTTCTATTCAGGATTTAGTAGCGGTACTGGAAAAGGTTGCTCGTGCTGGTCAAGCTTTATTAATTATTGCTGAGGATATTGAAGGGGAAGCTTTAGCTACTTTGGTGGTGAATAAAGCACGGGGTGTATTGAATGTTGCTGCTGTGAAAGCTCCTGGTTTTGGCGATCGCCGTAAGGCAATGCTTCAAGATATTGCTATTCTCACAGGTGGTCAACTCATATCGGAAGAGGTTGGTCTAAGTCTAGAGATGGCAGACTTGGATATGATGGGTGTTGGTCGGAAAATTTCTATTAATAAAGACAATACAACTATTGTTGCTGGTGGGGAAACAGCAGAGGAAGTGAAAAAGCGGATAGGTCAAATTCGCAAACAGCTTGAAGAGAGTGACTCTGATTATGACAAGGAAAAATTACAAGAGCGCATTGCTAAGTTAGCTGGTGGGGTAGCAGTAATTAAAGTTGGTGCTGCTACAGAAACCGAACTCAAAGACCGGAAGTTACGCATTGAGGATGCTTTGAATGCGACAAAAGCTGCTGTAGAAGAAGGTATTGTGCCTGGTGGTGGTACTACTTTAATTCACTTATCTACTAAAATTGATGAGCTAAAAGGTAGCTTGACACAAGAAGAGCAAATTGGTGCTGATATTGTGAAGCGTGCTTTAGAAGCACCTTTGCGTCAAATTGCTGATAATTCTGGTGCAGAAGGTTCGGTAGTTGTAGAGAAAGTACGTTCCACTGATTTTAGTGTTGGTTACAATGCGATAACTGGTGAATACGAAGATATGATTGCTGCTGGTATTCTTGACCCGGCAATGGTGGTACGTTCCGCGTTGCAAAATGCAGGTTCCATCGCTGGTATGGTATTAACTACTGAAGCTGTAGTTGTCGAGAAACCTGAGAAGAAAGCTGCTGGCCCTGATATGGATGGTGGCATGGGCGGCATGGGCGGCATGGGTGGCATGGGTGGCATGGGTGGCATGGGAATGCCTGGCATGGGAATGATGTAATTTATAGCCATCAGCCATCAGCTATCAGCTATCAGCTCAAGTCCAAACTATTTTTTGTAAAGGATTTTAATTTTATCTCAATGTTGGTTGAAGACCCGCGCTCTCCTGACAAGGGAGCGTCGGGATGAAAACCAATCAATCTTGCGGTTTTTCCAAAGCGTGTGCTATAGTCCTTAAAGGCTGCTGGGCTAGCAGTGTCAGTCTGTGGAGCGATCGTAAGACCGGAAAGAGGTTCGGCCTTGGAGGCAGGTGCTATGAAGCAGAAAGCCCCTATCAGCGATGTTAGGGAATCCCGCGCTGTCACGCAAGTGCAGCGTCGGGAGGATGTCAATAATGTCCTATTACTTTTCTATAGTGCTATATATAAGTTAGCCTGTTGATAAAGGGGTGTTGCTCTAGTAGCGCACCCCTTATTATATTGAATATGTGTCAGTCCAGTAAAAATACTAAATTTGAGAAGTGTTATAATACCATGTCCGTTGGTATCGTTTGTGTAAAAATTGGGGAAATATCTACCGTCATATAAGGTTTTTCCTTCTCTTGTAGGGGCGATTTCCTGCGGAATGCTGCGCAAACGCGAATCGCCCCTACTTCTTCCTTACCTTCTCTATACAATACCGATGCTACCGGACATGATATAATACCATTTTGAAAAAAGAATGTTACGAATAATAACAACTATTAAAAGGTTTTACGGTAAATGTTGATTTGACAAAAAAGACAATTACAACATAAAAAATAGTCTCAAATTTATTCATTCTGACTCCTGACTCCTGTCTCCTGACTCCTTACGCAGTAACCTAAATATTTGTAGCGAAGATTTATCAATTATAATTAGTCTAATTAATATTAATATTTAGAGTAATTATGGCTGGTAAACTTTGGCGGAATATTTGGCGAGTTCTCAACACGGAAATAGAGTTAAATTTATCGGAAACTGTTAAGGGTGGAGTTGAGTCTGCTAAGGCGGTTTTGGAAATAGCAAAAGCACTACAAGAAAGTAAGGATGCTAAAGAGTTAAAACCTTTTATTGAAAATGTTGGTTCTGTTTTAGATGTGTTAAATTCTCCCCTGGGAAAAGTTGTCGGGGCAGGTTTACCTTTTTTGCCTATTGCAACTGGAATTATTTCTTATATTGTTAAACAAAGTCGTCAGGAACCAAGTTTAGAAGATGAAGTTCAGTTGGTGGCTCAGGTAGCTTATTTAGAAAGTTTTAGAAAGTTTTTTATAGAACATCCAGAAATTAAAGATAGGCTAACAGAAACTGAAGCTTCGGAAGCGGTACAAAAACAGATTAATAAGTTGGATGAAAAATTTTATTTTAATGATCGAGATGCGAATAAGACTTTGATTTGTTTTTATGATTCACCATTGAGAAAAAAGTTTAATGAGATTTTATTTGCTCGTCTAAAAGAGTCTGGTTTGCCTAAAAATACTGCTAAAATTGTCACTGAAAGAATTTCTCGCAGTACCCACCGTTATATGAAAGAAGCAGTGGTAAAGGTGAAAGATGATGCTAAAGAATTAGCTGGAATCTATGGGTATGGTTGGCAGCAAGATTTGGAAGTTTATGGCAGTATTGATAAGTATTTGGAGGAGGCAATCGCTACTAAAGCACAGGAAAAAGTCTTTGATGAAAATTTCACTTTTAGGCAGATTTATGTACCACTAGAAGTTAAATCTGTTAACTCCGATGGGAAACTTGAACAGACAGGAACACCTCAGAATATTGAGGAGTGGGCAAAAACAATTTTGCGCGATGAAAACAAAGACAAACAGGTGTTATTTATTCAAGCAGGGCCGGGAAGAGGAAAAAGTGTATTTTGCCGAATGTTTGGTGACTTAGTGCGCCGGGAATTACATCCTATTTATACGCCAATTTTGATTCGGTTGCGGGATGTGAGAAATTTTGCAGCAAATATTGATGAGACTCTAGCTGATTCTGTGGGTAGGGATTTTGTCAAGACTGATAGCGGTTGGTTGACAGACCGCAATACTCGGTTTCTGTTTTTGCTGGATGGGTTTGATGAGTTATTGTTGGAGCGGGGAGCGAGTAACGACTTGAAGTTTTTTTTAGACCAGGTGGCGCAGTTTCAGAAACAGGCAGCAGAAAATAAGGAGCGTGGTCATCGGGTGTTGATTACGGGGAGACCTTTGGCGCTTTATGGTATTGAAAGGTTGATGCCACCGAATTTAGAGCGGGTGAGTATTTTGCCGATGAGTGATGATATTCAGCAACAGTGGTTTGAAAAGTGGCAGATGGTAGTGGGGGAAGCGGAAACAGAAAAGTTTCGGGAATTTTTGCACAGCGAACAATGTCCCGTGCAAGTTAAGGAACTGGCGCGGGAACCACTTTTGTTGTATTTGCTAGCTGCCATGCACCAGGATGAGCAGTTACAGGGAGAGATGTTTGCTACTGCTGATGTTGGTGGTACAAAAGTTTTGATTTATGAGCAAGCGTTGAAGTGGGTGCTGGAAAAACAGCGAGTAGAAGAGGGTAAAAATCTTAATCCTGAAATTACTAAGTTGGAGCCAGAAGATTTAGAAATTTTGTTGGCAGAAGCGGGGTTGTCTGTGGTGCAGTCTGTTAGGGAATATGCTGCCATAAAAATGATTGAAGACCGACTGGTGAAACAGGGATATAAGGAGTTGCAGGCGTTGATTGAAAAAGCTAGGCAAGATAAACGAGAGGATGGGTTGAAAAATGCTTTGGCTGCTTTTTATTTAAAGTCGGCAGCAGGAGCAGAAAATTCGGTGGAGTTTTTTCATAAGAGTTTTGGTGAGTTTCTCTGTGCAAAACGGATGGCAGAAAGTCTGGAAGATTTCACGGAGAAAACTGGGAAGCGACGTAAAACTTATGTGGTGTCTGATGAGGAGTTTGAATGGCAGATTTACGATCTGTTTGGTTATGGCAGTTTGACGGCGGAAGTTGTGGAATATTTGATGGCGTTATTGGTGAAAAGTGAGGTTGAGTTGGTGGTGTTGTTTGAGCGGTTGCATGGGTTTTATCTAGACTGGAGTGATGGGAAGTTTATTGAGGCGACGGAGGAAACTTTGCCTCAGAAAAAGGCGAGGCAGTTGCAGCAGTGGGGTATTGAGTCTGGGCAACGTCGGGTTGATATTTATACGGGGCTGAATGTGATGATTTTGTTATTTGAGTTGCATCGTTATGGGCAGTCTCAAGAAGAGTTGCGGGAGCAGTTGTATTTTTATCCTTGCGGTAAACCTGATAGTGAAGATTTTGAGAAAACAAAACTATTGAAGATTATTGGTTATAGTCAGTGTCTTGGGGTTATTGCTTTTGTGAAAATAGTAGGTAAGTTTTTCAGAAGTGCCTACCTCATTCTTGCCGACCTCAGTGGTGCCGACCTCAGTGATGCCAACCTCATTCTTGCCGACCTCAGTGATGCCGACCTCAGTGGTGCCGACCTCATTCTTGCCGACCTCAGTGGTGCCAACCTCAGTGATGCCGACTTCAGTGGTGTCAACCTCATTGATGCCAACCTCAGTGCTGCCAACCTCAGTGGTGCCGACCTCTATGGTGCCGACCTCAGTGCTGCCAACCTCAGTGGTGCCGACCTCTATGGTGCCGACCTCAGTGCTGCCAACCTCAGTGGTGCCGACCTCTATGGTGCCGACCTCAGTGCTGCCAACCTCAGTGGTGCCAACCTCTGTGATGCCGACCTCAGTAATATCAGATGGAATAATCAAACCAACTGGTCAAATACTATCGGTTTACATGAAGCAATAGGGGTTCCAGAAGACCTACAAAAAGATCCAGAATTTGCTGCAGCAGTTGCTCAGTCGCAAACAGCAAGTCAACAACAACAGTAAATTTTGTTGAGGTAGTAGCGCATCTAGACTAAAATTAATTGTGGGTAAAACCTAACCCCCCAGCCCCCTTCCCTGCAAGGGAAGGGGGAGAAATGCTCCCCTCTCCTTGCAGGAGAGGGGTCGGGGGAGAGGTCTTCCGGAATGCTGAAACTTACCCACATTTTAAAGATTTTGTAGAGTGCGTTGGTTGGGTTGACGAAAGGAAACCCAACACCAAGATGTATCTGTTGCGTTGTGCGAAAGTGTCGTCTTAGGGAGTTTACCCCATGAACAATTTTCGTAATATCACCTTAAGGAAACCTAACAACAACCTTGTATCTGTTGGGTTTCGCCAGCTCAACCCAACCTACGTTATAGTCAGGAAACTCAACACGAAGATGTATCTGTTAGATGCAAAATTGTAGTAAATTTAATTTGTAGGGTGTGTTATACGGCTTAAATTCAGACTATGAAAGGAATTTAACAATCCGTCGTCACGCACCGTTTTAGTCTACTACTTTTTTGATACTAAAAATTAGCAGATTGTCAGCGGTGCGTTACGCTTTCGGTGCGGAATGCTGCGTATTTCCTGACGGAATGCTCCGCAAACATGTCCGGTAGGGAAACGCATCCTACTGAACTGACACATATTCAATGGTGGGTTACATCATTGGGGGGCGGGTTTATCTAACTTTAGGTTGAGCTTCGTGAATTTAACGAGGGAACCCGCCCCTACTATTGCACTATTTACAGCGGTTTAATGATGAATAAACCACAATCATACTGACTCCTTACTCATTACTCCTTACTCCTTACTCATTACTCCTACAACAGTTTTGTGGTCTACTCAACTGAAAAGCACTGTAAGGTGTGTCACTCTACTACTGAACTGACTTTCACGCTTATTGATGTTTGATTCATCTATTGGACAATAGTTAGAGCTGACTAATTCAATCTAAAACTGTTTACAGATAAAGGTTTGAGGATTTTTTTTTGAGAAAAAGTAGGGTTCTAACATCCGTTCCGTGAGAGCAAACGCTGATTTTCACGCTTATTGATGTTTGATTCATCTGTTGGACAATAGTTAGGGCTGGCTAATTCAATCTAAAAGTGTTTACAGATAAAGGTTTGAGGATTTTTTTTTGGAAAAAAGTAGTGATAGATCGCCTTAAGGAAACCTAACAACAACTTATTACTCAAGACTATTGTAGATTCTTTGAATGAAATTTGTAGGTTAGGTTGACGTCAGGAAACCCAACAAAAAGATGTATCTGAAAAGATGTCTCTGTTGGGTTTCGCCAGCTCAACCCAACCTACGGAAGATACTTATAGATTCTCCAACCAACTCAATACTACAAGAATTAAGAAAAAAAAGCTCTGAATTGATCGGTGAGCGATCGCCTGTTATTACTCAAGACCATTGCAGATTCTTTGAACCGAGAACTCCGCCCTCGTCCACAGTTACCCCCTGATTTCTTAGACAAGTTCCGAGGTATAGGAAAAACAGATAGTCCACCTCCAAATAATGAGGAAGTTGAAGCAATGCTAGAATAAAGTTTAGTGGAGAAATATTGAAAATCTTGAGATAAATACATACTATAATATTTATATCAAAGCAATTTGAAGGAATAAAAATTATGTCAGAACTACAAGAATTAAGAAACAAAGCTCTGAATTTATCCGTGAGCGATCGCCTCTTATTACTAAAGGCAATTACAGATTATTTGAACCAATAACTTCGCCTTCGCCCAAAGTTACCTCCTGATTTTTTAGACAAGTTGCAAGGTATAGGAAAAACAGATAGTCCTCCTCCAAATGATGCGGAAGTTGAAGCTATGCTCGAAGAACATTTAGTGGATAAATGCCTAAAATGAGAGTTTTAATAGACACAAATATTATTTTATATCAAATCCGCTCGGGTTCGGTATAAAAAAATGTTCCATCTTCAGTTATTGCTAAATCTTTCTATATCTCCCCATCTCCCCATCTCCCCATCTCCCCAGCATCTTTATCTAATTACACCAATGCTACCGGATTTGATATTAGACGCTTTGCTAAAACGGGAAGCATTTGTTCAGGATGCGAGGACTTTATTAACAGCTATTCAATCTTAGCAAATAGAAGGATATGTCACAGCAACAACTTTAACTAACATTTTCTAGATTGTCAGAAAACAAACTAAAAGTATTGAACGAGCAAGAGAAGCTGTTTCTATGACATTAGCATTAATGGAAATTTGCGACGTTAATCGTAATATTTTAGAAATTGCTTTTGCTTCTAATTTGAGAGACTTTGAAGATGCAGTACAATTAGCTTGTGCTTATGCTAAAAATGTTGATGCTATTGTTACTCGTAATGCTGATGATTTTGCTGGTGCAAGTCTGCCTATTTTGTCAGTTCAACAGTTATTTGAACAGATGAATAATGATGGATAAAAACATCAAAAACCCTGGTTGAAATTTGCCAACGTGGGGAAAATATGATTTCTAAATTTTCAAACTACTAGCGTGTCTAGCTTAAAAATGTGGGTAAGTTTCATAAATTAAGACCTCTCCCCCAACCCATCTCCTACAAGGAGAGGGGAGTATCCCCCTTCCCTCCTCCCCCCTTTCAAAGCTATGCTTTATAAACATCTTTCTTAACATAAAATGTAGACAAAAAAGAGAAGTTATGTATAAGTCCTTTGAAAGGCTTTTTTCTCACACTCAGTGTATTGAATTAGATATTTTTTTGAGAAATGCACCCCAAGATTCTTATACCAATTCACTTTAAAGATGTCACAAATAGTTTCCAACCCCCTATGTGAAATAATTTCCTGAAATTACTGTGGCATAAAAGTTTCGAGTATATAAAATCTTAATGCATGACTTTTGAATGCATGA
>NZ_JAAHGT010000336.1 GCF_010672385.1 Okeania sp. SIO2F4 | reverse complement strand
GCAAGGAAGGTGCTTCTGTTTCAGTAAGGTTCGAGAACAATTTCCTCAAGACATAGGTTTGCAGGAGTTGGAAGTAGATAGCTATCTAGGTATAGCTCTACTAAACTCTAACCAAGAACCTATTGGTGCCCTGTGCATTCTTCACGACGACACGATCGTTAATCAGCCTTGGTTTGAGAAAATCCTGAGAATTTTTGCTTCCCGAGCTGCTGCCGAATTGGAAAGAATGCAAGCTGCTCAAGCACTACAAAATCTCAATCAGGAACTTGAAGCTAGGGTTAAAAAACGAACAGCAGAATTAGTTCAGAATCAGGAATATCTACGCCAGCTTACAGAAAATATTGATAGTGTTTTCTGGATGACGAATCTGGATAAAAGTCAGATGATCTACGTTTCTCCTGCTTATGAGAAAATATGGGGATTTTCTATTCAGGAACTGTACCGCTCTCCCCAACAATGGATAGAAGCAATTCATCCCGATGACCGTGAGATGGTGGTGGCTGCTTTGCCGCAACAAATAGGGGGTGAGTATAATGAGGAATATCGTATCATCCGTCCGGATGGAAAAATCTGTTGGATTCAAGACCGTGCTTTTCCTATTCGTGATGAATTAGGCGAAGTCTATCGTATTGCAGGTTTTGCTGAAGATATTAGTAAACAAAAGGAGATTGAAGAGACCCTAAAACTTCAAGGAAGGGCGATCGCTGCTAGCAGTAATGGCATTGTAATTGTAGATGCTCGCTTACCAGATTTGCCTACAATTTTCGTAAACCCAGCCTTTGAAAAAATTACTGGCTATACAGCAGCAGAAGTCATCGGACACAATTGCCGATTTTTGCAAGGTGAAGATTGTGAGCAACCTGGAGTGTTCAAACTCAGAACAGCTCTAAAAGAGGGATCTGGTTGTACTGTGAGTTTACGCAACTATCGTAAAGATGGCACTCTCTTCTGGAATGAATTGAGTGTTTCTCCTATTTATGATGAACAAGGCAATCTTTCTCATTACATTGGTATTCAAACAGATATAACCGATCGTATCAAGGCAGAACGTAACTTAAAACAACAGTCTGTAGCAATGGAAGCAGCTATTGATGGAATTGCAATTCTCGATGCACAAGAGCAATACATTTATGTCAATCACTCCCACCTCCTACTGTTTGGTTATCAAGATCGACAGGAACTTCTCGGTAAGAGCTGGAGACATCTTTATGAGCGCGATGAATTGGAACGGTTTGAGTGGGAAATTTGGCCTATCCTTCTGCGTGATGGCCATTGGCAGGGAGAAGCAATTGCGAAACGGCAGGATGGTTCTACCTTTGCTGAAGAGATTTCCCTTACGTTAATTGAAGGTGGTGGATTAGTTTCTGTGTGTCGTGATATTACCCAACGTAAGCAAGCAGAAGAATTGCTCAAATCTTCTCTCCAAGAAAAGGAACTTCTGCTCAAAGAGATTCACCATCGAGTCAAAAATAATCTATTAGTGGTTTCGAGTCTTCTCCATTGGCAGAATGAATATATTACAGATCCAGCAGTATCTAGAATCTTTCAAGAAAGCCAATACCGTATCCATTCAATGGCCTTAATCCATGAAAAGCTATATAACTCTAAGAACCTAGCCGAAGTTAATTTTAGTGAATATCTAGAAACTTTAGCCCAACAGTTATATTACTCATTTAACATCGCAACAGATAGAATTCAACTTAACTTAGAATTAGAACCAGTTTCCCTAAATATTGAAACAGCTACACCCTGTGGACTTATTGTTAGTGAGCTGATTGCTAATGTCTTTGAACACGCCTTCCCAGATAATAGAAAGGGAGAACTCTACCTGAGTCTTAAAAATGAGCAAGATAGAGTAATACTAACTATCCAAGATAATGGTGTTGGCTTACCCTCAGATTTTGATATTTCCCAGACAGAAAGTATGGGGTTACAATTAATTGATATGCTCAGTCAACAGATAAAGGCAGACCTTGAGGTTATTACCAATAATGGGACTACCTTTAACCTAATTTTTGCAGAACTTAAATATCGTAAAAGAATTTAATGACTAATACTAAACCAATTGACATCCTTATAGTAGAAGATGAACTATTAATTGCCCGCCAATTAGCCAGTAAACTTAAAAAACTAGGCTATAACATAATTGATATTGTTTCATCCGGTGAAGATGCACTCCAAGTTGCTCAGGAAAAGTCTCCCAAACTAATTCTAATGGATATTGTCATTCAAGGTGATATGAATGGCATTGAGACAGCGGCTAAAATTTATAATAATTATAGCATTCCGGTTATCTATTTAACTGCTTATGCAGATGACGAAACCTTAAACCAAGCTGAACAAACAGGGTCTTATGGTTACATCCTCAAACCATTTCAAGAGAGAGAATTACACGCCACAATTAAAATGGCTTTGAGAAAGCATAAAAAAGAAACCGAACTTTTGCGATCGTTAGAGGTTGCCAGACAGATGAGAGAGAAAATCAAAGCTATCATCAATACAACCACTGACTTAGACTTAATAGTCAATTCCGATCGACTAGAACTAGAACGCGATTTATACTCTGCTATAGAAAGAGAAGAATTGCAAATTTATTATCAACCTTTGGTAAATATTTTAAATCGACAATTTATTGGTGTAGAAGCTCTCCTCCGGTGGCAACATCAAAAACGAGGTTTGGTTTCCCCTGGTATCTTCATTCCAATTGCTGAGGACACTGGACTAATTGAATCAATTGGTGAGTGGGTTTTAAGACAAAGTTGTATACAAGTTAAAGAATGGCAAAATACTTTTTCTTTGCCCTTGAAAATCTCAGTGAATTTATCAGCTCGCCAGTTCAAACGAAAAACTTTAGTTCAAGAAGTAAGTCTAATTCTGATGGAAACTAAACTAGAACCTGAGCTACTTACCTTGGAGTTGACTGAAAGCCTGCTAATGGAGAACAATATTTTAGTCACTGAGACAATCAATGAATTAAAATCTCTCGACCTTAAACTAGCCATTGATGATTTTGGGACTGGTTATTCTAGTTTAGGTTATCTAGATCAATTCCCTTTTGACATACTCAAAATTGATAGACGTTTTATGCGTAATATTAATGATAATACTGACAAGATTGCCCTCACAAAAGCTATTATTCAGATCGGTCATAGCCTGAATTTAAATATAATTGCTGAAGGAGTCGAAACTGAGAAACAAATTGAATTTCTGGAGCAAAATCAATGCCATATTGCTCAAGGTTATTTGTTTAGCCCCCCTGTTCCAGCAAATGATTTTCAGGACTTTTGCCAAAATAACAGTATGTTTTTTGCTTGAGACAATAAATATGGGTTAATACTTACATTTCGCACTTCAAAACGTATTATAAAAAATAAGGAGTCATATCAAATCCGGTTAAACAATTATAGATTGATTAAGTCGTAATTGACTCAGGAGTCACTCCTCAGGAGTCAGGAGGGGAGAGAATTACAAAGATTGAGTAGTTATGACGATTGGAGAATTTTTTTATGTCCAATTCCCCCGGATTTGATATCAGGACTCAGGAGTCAGAAGTCAGAAGAAAATCATGGTGGTCAATAGGAGCATTGACTTAATCAAAGAATAACGATATAATAAGTTATATACCGTAGTATTAGACAGACTGTGTTTGCTGCGCACATGAAACACAAATAAATGAAATCCATGATTAACCAAGCTCAAACTGAATAATCAGCAAAAAACTCTGATGACTCAACACGCGGGGTATAGTAGATGGTGCTATAACTGGGGTTTAAGTTTGTGGAATGCTGCATATATTGATGGTTACAAGCCTAATGTTTCCTTTCCTTCGGAATGCTACGCAAACGGAATGCTGCGCAAACGAAAGCTAAGAGAGGTTTTTACCAACCAGACAAAGCCTTTATATCCTTGGATGAAAAACTTGTCATCTAAAGTTTACCAATATGCTTTCGTCAACTTAGGTGAAGCGTTTACTCATGTTTTTCAAAGGATTAGGAAAATACCCAAAGTTTAAAAAGAAAGGTAGGTCTGATTCTTTCACAATTGATAATTCACCGAAAACCAATAGAACTTGATGGTTGGTCTCATAAATTGCCTTTTATTGGTGTTGTGAAAACATACGAACCAATTGAAGCAACAACTAAAAAGCAGGACTATTAGTAGACAGGCTGGTGATTGGTATCTCAGTTGTAGGGGCATCTATGCGAATCGCCCCTACAATGAATTTAATGGCATAACCACGGCCAAAAAAACTGATGTTATCGGTGTAGATTTAGGTGTGAAAACCTTAGCTACATTAAGTAATGGAAAAGTATTTGACAGTGTGATATCGTACCAGACATTTGAAGCTAAACTCTCTAGATGTCAATACCGAAACCGGAATAAAATTATTGGTTCTGCTAATTACAAAAAGGCACAGTTAAAGATAGCCAAGCTACACACAAAGGTAGCTAACATCCGTAGAAACGCACTTCATAAATTGACAACAAACAAGTGCCAAAAACCACGGCAGTGTTGTTATAGAAGTATGACAATGTCAGCGGTATGTTAGCCAATCATAAGCTGGCGAAAATCAGTTAGCAGATAGTGATTTTATGAATTCAGGCGACAGCTTAAATATAAATGTCAATGATGTGTCAACCCTCCCTGAGTTTAAGCAACTAAGGTTGTTTGAATAGATGGGAATCCCGCATCATAATCTCTGATTTGATGCCGGGAGGATGTCAACGAGAATAAGCTTGAACATATCTAAGTATGCCACGAGCGATCGCCTGTGCCATGCGACTACGTTGACCGGGGTCAGCAAGTATCCTCGAATCATAATTACCAGTCACAAAACCCACCTCTACCAATACAGCAGGCATTTTAGTATGTCTTAGCACATGAAAACGGGCTCGCTTCACACCACGATTATTCATTGTCGGAAAAGCTTCCAACATACTATTCTGAATATACTGTGCTAGAGACCGCCCACTTTGGTAATAAAAAGTTTCTAAACCATTTACATCCGGACGACTCATACTAATAGCATTAGCATGAATACTCACAAACAAATCTGCTCCAACCCTATTAGCAAGTTCCGACCGTGGTGGCAAATCTAAATCCCGGTCTGTCTTACGAGTCATAACCACCTGTATATTATTCTGCTCCAGGATTTGAGCTACTTCTAATGACATTGGCAACACAATATCCTTCTCCCGTAGACCACCAATACCGACTCCACCTAAATCTGTGGGTCCCCCATGTCCAGGGTCTATCACTATCATTAGTCGTCCATCACGTCTGGGTAATCGATTTGGCAAAGGAAAACGAGGATAACGATTATTAGTATTAGGGCGTCGATTATTGCGACGAGGCCAAGGAAAAGGCCAGCGTCTCGGACGGAAATTTTCAGAGGAATTTTGAGGTAATCTATTCTGAGGTGATGGATTTTGGGGTGATGAATTTGGGGGTAATGAATTTGGGGGTGATGAATTGTTTCCCCGTGAAAGTATTGATGGTCTAGAACTAGAAGGTTGTTCTGTCGGATTTGGTTTCCAACTAGGAGAAAGTAAAGTAGAAGATTGCCTTGTAGAATTTGGCTTCCAACCAGGAGGTGCAGTTCCAATATTACCCCAACCCATAGGCAAAGATAACTGTTGGGCCGTAATCTGAGTTACTTCTGCAATTTTAACGTTAGTAGCAGGCTTAACCAGAATTGTCACTGTTTCTGGATCTTCTTGACGTATTTTTGCCCAGACCAAAGGACTACCAACCTGTCGGCCTGGTAACTGCAATCGGTCATCTACCTTAGCATTATATATAGTAATTCCATAAGCATCTGTTTCAGAATCCCAACCACTGGTATAATTTAGAGCTTGGTCTCCAGTAACAACTAACTCAGTACCATTTTTTAATTCTACTGACTTAACCACTGCAAAGCCAGTAGCTTGATTAATTGTAGGTGGTGCTTCTCCTTGAGGCCATACTGCTACTCCACCTGCATAAGCACGAGCTTGCCATTGAGTATTTGTGTCTGGCAAACTTACTGTCAGACGAACTACTGCTGGTGTAGTTGAAAGTTGAGTTAGCTGGGTAATTGTTAATCCAGATTCATTAAATCTTTGATTTGGTTTGAGACCCTTGGCAGTTAGAGTAGCATTAAGGACATCAATGGTCATCCAGGTACGGTCAACACTCTTCTTCAGTTCAATTTCTGGTAATTTACCACTTGTTTTTAGAACCACTCCCTCTTTTTTTATTTGGACATCTTCTACAAGAGTTGGTGTGCCATTAGTGGCAGTTGAATTAAAGGTAGAAGAATTATCAGGTCTTGGTCTGTTTTGATTGGTTGGTCTTTCTGTTCTGCCAAGAGGTAGGGGCGAACGTGGGGGAGGTGGGGGTGAAGACTGGGGACTTTGGGGAGGTAGGGGTGGAGACTTTTGATTGCTTGGTCTTTCTGTTCTGCCAAGAGGTAGGGGCGAACGTGGGGGAGGTGGGGGTGAAGACTGGAGACTTTGGGGAGGTAGGGGTGGAGACTGTGGTGTAACATTAATATCCGCAGTAGAGGTAATTTTTTGAGGCGTTGGTATTTGTACAGTCCACTCACTAGGAGAAATACCCCGAAATTGTACCTGCTTTGGGTCAATGGTGTAGCCATTGTTTAGTTCTACTACAATTCGAGCTGTTTGAGAATTAAATTGTCCTACTCTGATTGCTTTGATAGATCCACCCACAACTTGAGATGTTCTTATACCACCTAAAGTTGTTCCTGGCAAGTCTATAATTAAGCGAGTTGGGTTAGTAATTAATTGAGCCTTTGGCTGAACGCCACCTTCTGTGGTAAAGGACAGTTGGTTCTGATTAACTTTAAATTGCCAAGATTCTAGGGTTGCAGCTTCAGAGGGACTTCCTAAGACAAAAACGCTGAGTATACTGGGAAGTAAACAGCGCAGAATGAGGTTTTTCCCTAGTTGGGTACTGTTAAGAAAGATCAAACGATTTCCTGGATATATATTTTTCATCTCAAGTCTAATACTTTATTCAATCCTCTAAATCAATATAAATATATTCATTTCACTTATATGGTTGTTGATGAATAGAATATCACTAGCCTATAACTATTTACTTCTACACCCAAATAACCACTTCAATAATAATTTTGAGGATTACTAGAGGGACATACTATCATATATTTTTCTCAATGGTTGTTAGTTATTCCAGATATATGTGACATCTCCCACACTATAGCGTCAGCTTAGTGTAAGCTCTCTCGTTTCCCTGCCCCGGTATCCCGTCGGGCAAGCGCGTGCTTGTCTGACGGAATGCCCTACCGCCCTATTTTTTATATTTATCGCTGCATTCAAGTCGCGGTCTATTACAATACCGCAATACGGACAAGAATGAGTTCGTGTGTTTAATTCTTTGTTGACTTTTTCACCACAGTTTGAGCAATCTTGGCTAGTATTTTTGGGGTTCACTGCTACGGTTTTCACTCCAGCATTTCCGGCTTTGACATTTAAGATAGACAGGAATTGTCCCCCAAATCGCATCATTAATTGATTTACTCAAACGGGTCTTTGCTAGTCCTTTAATGTTTAAGTTTTCGTATTGAATAACATCTGCTTTTGATAACAATTCATTGGCTGTTTTAAAGTGGAAATCTTTACGTTTATCGGCTA
Organism: Okeania sp. SIO2F4; assembly: GCF_010672385.1. Taxonomy (GTDB): domain Bacteria; phylum Cyanobacteriota; class Cyanobacteriia; order Cyanobacteriales; family Microcoleaceae; genus Trichodesmium. The sequence goes on along the minus strand of NZ_JAAHGT010000336.1, from coordinate 1,706 downwards.
CTTTTTTATGTTGTTTAGCTACAGCTTTAACAGTCTTGAGCCACCTTTTACTTCCTTTCTTCTTTCGATATCAACGTTTCTGTACAGTCTTTAATCGCTGCTGATATTTTCGATAGTATTGAGGGATGGGGACTGATTCTCCAACACTAGTTACTAAGAATTCTTTTAGTCCCATATCGATTCCTAGAGTGTTTTTTAATGTAGGTTCAACATTAAAAGTCAAAGCTGGAACTGATTTGTCTTCTAGGGATAAAGTTACATAATAACCATCTGCTTTACGACTAATTGTTACTGTTTTAATTATAAAATATTTTGGTATTGGACGATGCTGAATTAACTGTACTTTTCCTATTTTGGGCAAATTAATTTGATTTCCTTCAATACAGTTTTGTTTGATTTGAGGATAACAAAAGCTCCGTTCATTAATTGATAATTGATAATTACCTCGGATTTTAACCGTTACGGAATTGAATATAAGGAAATTCAAGAGCACTTTTCTCTTGGTCGATTGGAGGCCAGCGTTTGCGCTTCGCAAAGCTTCGAAGTTCGCGTAGCGTCCCGGAGGGAACGGAGACCTCGCCATCCCATCCTGACGGACAGCTCCGCAATTCAAGTCGCTCCGCGTTTCGCTGCGCGACATGAAAAACGCGCGTTGTGCGGAACGCTAAACGACCGCTTTTTCCCGTTAAAAGGGTCGGCTTTAAGGTGCGAATTATTTAATTATTAATTATTAATTATTAATTATTAATTATTCGGTAACGTCCAATTCCATTAAATCTTGGTTTTCCTAATCTAGTTCCTTTTTTGTCTGTTTTCAACCATCTATCAAAGGCAAGTTTTACCCGTTTTATGCAATCCTGTAAAATCTGAGAGTGAATTAGCTTGTAGTCAGGAAACTTATCTTTGGTATTGACCAAATCTTTTTTTTGAGAGTAATAATCTGGATTATCTCTTAGTTGAGGAATTGGCATCCACCTTGCGGGCAGGCGTTAACTGGACAACGGTTTTCTGACCACCATGAGAATCTTTCACCCAAACGATAGTTGTACTGCTGACGCAACAATTCCAACCACAATAGAATTGTGGCTATTTTATCTGAGTTGGGCCTTAATTTATATTGGTAGGCAGTGCGCATAGTGGAAAATTTTCGGGGTTATTGCAAGACAATAATACAAGTTTTTCAACTAGGGCGAAAGCTTCTGCTGGGATAGCATACAAATTGAATGGGCATCGAACCCATTCAATTTGCTGCCGATTCATCCGCCAAATCTGCATATTATGGCGTGAGGCTTCTCGGCGATTCAGCTAAAAGCCATCGGCACCAGGAGAATTTGCGACATAATGTAACCCACATTCCGCACTTCAAAACGTAGTATAAAAAATCAGGAGTCAGGAGTTATTATAGAACCCGGGTAATTAGTTATCCTATCGGGCTAGGAGTCATTTCAGTTATCAGTTAGCCTCCTGGTGGAGAAACTGCGCAATTCAGTTATCAGTTATCAGTACCCCTGAAGACTCATGATATTATTTTACAGTAACTAATTATCCGGATTCTATATCAGTGACAAAATCTTCAAAGCTTACCAATCAATACTTGTGACTTTTATTTTTTGACTTTTGACCTCCGGGTAGCGACTAGTAGTCTGCATCTTTTTCGATCGTTCTAAAGTGCATACAGTAATCTCGCCCCTGTTGTTTAGCCTGAA
>NZ_JAAHGT010000335.1 GCF_010672385.1 Okeania sp. SIO2F4 | reverse complement strand
TGGTAGGAGAAGTACCGCAAAATATTATGCAGGGAAAATTAGATGAAGCCAAGAAAGTAGCTAAGTGGTACAAAGATTTATTTGGAGAAGATTATTATTTAGAAATACAAGACCACGGTTTCCAAGAAGATAGGGTAGTAAATACTGGAATTGTTAAAATTGCTGAGAGATTAAAGATAAAAATAGTAGCGACAAACGACTCTCATTTTATTTCTTGTCGAGATGTAGAAGCACACGACGCTTTGTTGTGTATTAACACCCAAAAATTAATATCTGAAGAAAAGCGGATGCGGTATAGCGGTACCGAATATTTAAAGTCTGCTGAAGAGATGAAGCAACTATTTAGAGACCACTTGGAAAATGAAGTGATAGAAGAGGCAATTGCCAATACATTAAAAGTAGAAAAGAAAGTTGAAAAATATGAGGGAATATTGGGGGAGCCAAGAATTCCTGATTATCCGATTCCGCCAGACCATAATGCTGATACTTATCTAGAAAAACTTTCCTGGGATGGATTATTAGAAAGACTGAAACTTAAACAAAGAAGTGAAATTTCCGCAGTTTATAAAGAGCGGATGGAGACTGAATTGAAAGTTCTTCAGGATAAAGGTTTTTCTACATATTTTTTAGTGGTTTGGGATTACATAAAATATGCCAGAGATCAAAATATTCCTGTCGGTCCTGGTAGGGGAAGTGCTGCTGGTTCATTAGTTGCTTATTCTTTGCGAATTACTAATATAGATCCGGTGCATCATGGCTTGTTATTTGAAAGATTTTTGAATCCTGAAAGGAAGTCAATGCCAGATATTGATACAGACTTCTGTATTGAAAAGCGAGATGAAATGATTTATTATGTGACTGAACGGTATGGAGAAGAGAGAGTTGCTCAAATTATTACTTTTAACCGAATGACATCTAAGGCAGTATTAAAAGATGTGGGTAGAGTGTTGGGTGTTTCGTTTGGGGAAGCGAATAAAATGGCAAAGTTAATTCCTGTGGCAAGGGGTAAACCTGCAAAGTTAAAAGTGATGACTTCTGATGAGACTCCTTCCCCTGAATTTAAGGAAGCCTATGAGAATCAAGAAACACCAATTGAAGATAATGAAGGGGGAAAAGTTAGTACAATTTCTATCCGACAATGGATAGATATGGCGATTAGAATTGAGGGAACGAATAAAACTTTTGGAGTACACGCGGCAGGAGTAGTAATTTCTAAAGAACCTCTGGATGAAATTGTGCCTTTGCAAAGAAATAATGATGGTTCGGTGATTACTCAGTATCACATGGAAGATATAGAATCCCTTGGTTTACTGAAGATGGATTTTTTGGGATTGAAAAATTTAACTATTATCCAGAATACTGCCAACTTAGTTGAGACAAATCATCATCTACCTTTAGTTCCAGATGAGTTGCCAGCTAATGAAAGAAAAGCAATGGAAATTTTGGCAAGAGGCAATACTAAGAAAATGCCAGATGATGTGAAAAAGACTTATGACCTGATTAAGTCTGGAGATTTGGAAGGAGTATTTCAGTTGGAATCTTCTGGCATGGTAGATGTGGTGAAAAAATTGAAGCCTACTTCTATTGAAGATATTTCTTCTATCTTAGCTTTGTACCGTCCCGGACCTTTAGATGCTGGTTTAATTCCTAAGTTTATTGACCGGAAACATGGGCGGGAAGAAATTAAATATCAACATCCAAAGTTAGAGCCTATTTTGCAAGAAACTTATGGGGTTTTGTGTTTGCCGAAGGGAACTTTAATTGATAAACCAGATGGTTCGAGAAAGGCGATTGAAAATGTTAAAAGTGGAGAGGTAATTTTAACTTCGGATGGTAGGAAAGTTTGGGAGGCAAAAGTTGCTAAACAGTGGCGGAGTGGTGTTAAGGAAATATTGAAAATTACTTTGTCTAGTGGAACGGTAATTTATGCGGGAAAAAACCATCGCTTTTTAACGCCGGAAGGAGATAAGTTTGCTTGGGAGTTACAACCGGGAGTTAAGAAAGGCAATATTTATGGTTCTGCGGTTTATGAAAAATGGCAAGTTTCTAGTAACAAGAAAAGACTTGGTAAAAATGAAGCTTATTTATTAGGGTTATTAATAGGAAAGAATCATTTCAGTGAACGGTTATTATCGGTTAGCAGTTATCATTACTTCCAGCCAAAGCAGAAGACTTGGAATAGGGAATTTTCTTTTGTTTATCCTTTTAAAAGGGAAGGCTTGAGACCTTTTTTCTTTGGTCATATAGTTTCTTCAGCTCCCAAGATTTCCTGTTCAGCAGAAAAGGGTGGTTTTTGGGTGGAAAATTTGATTGATGAAACTTGGGGTGGGGAAGCTAAATATTATTTTGATACTCCTCGCCGACAGGTTTATTTAAATTCTAATGCTCAATCGAAATCTAGAAACCTAATCGAGTTTTTGGATGGTATTTATGGCAGTAGGAGTTGGCAGGTAAAATCTGTTGCCAAGCATTTACCAGAAGATATTTTGGATTATTCGGAAAAAGACCGAATAGATTTGTTGCGCGGTCTCTGGTATGGCGGTGCTTTTGATAGGGAAAAGTTGGTTTATTATGGGGGTTCTTCTCCTAGATTATTGTCACAAGTTGGCAAACTTTTGGGAAGTTTAAAAATTGATTATTATCTGGCAGATAATTATGTTGAGGTTTCTGACAAGTCTCGGTTTATTTATCTATTGGGAAACTCCCAAATGCTAAACCAACAAATAGAAGAAATTAGGGAAAATCATCTATATATTTTCCCTTTCTCTTTGGCAACTGGTTTAGAATATCCGACTCCCCAGACAGATAGTTCGAGTCAGAAAATTCTGGAATCTTCTCTAGCAAAAGCCACCTTATTTAAACAGACAAATTTCTCAGACAGAGCAAAGCTGGAAAATCAGGAAAAAGTCAGAGAAAACCATCTACAGATTTCCCCTTTCACTTTGGCAACTGGTTTAGAAGATTCGACTCTCCAGACGAATAGTTCGAGTCGGAAAAATCAGGAGTCTTTCCTGGCAAAAGTTACCTTATGTAGAAAGACAAATTCTCCCCAAAAATCTCATCTGGAAAATTGGGAAAAATTTGGGGAAACTCATCTACAAATTTCCCCTTTTACTTTGGCAACTGTTTTAGAAGATTCGACTTTCCAGACGAATAGTTCGAGTCGGAAAAATCAGGAGTCTTTCCTGGCAAAAGTTACCTTATGTAGAAAGACAAATCCTCCCCAAAAATCTCATCTGGAAAATTGGGAAAAATTTGGGGAAACTCATCTACAAATTTCCTCTTTGACTTGGGGAAGCAACTTAGAAGATTCGACTTTCCAGACGAATACGAGTCGGAAAACTTCGGAGTCTTTCCTGGCAAAAGTTACCTTATGTAGAAAGACAAATCCTCCCCAAAAATCTCATCTGGAAAATTGGGAAAAATTTGGGGAAACTCATCTACAAATTTCCTCTTTGACTTGGGGAAGCAACTTAGAAGATTCGACTTTCCAGACGAATAGTTCGAGTCAGAAAATTCTGGAGTCCTACCTGGAAAAAGCTATCTTATTTAGACAAACTAATTTCTCAGATAGACCCAAGCAAGAAAATCAGGAAAAAGTCAGAGAAAACCATCTACAGATTTCCTCTTTCACTTTGGCAACTGGTTTAGAAGATTCCGTTTCTCATACAGATAATCTGAGTCAGAAAATTCTGGAGTCTTACCTGGAAAAAGCTACCTTATATAGACAGACTAATTTTTCAGATAGACCTGAGCAGAACTCTTGGGAAAAAATTAGGGAAAACCATCTACAGATTTCCTCTTTCACTTTGGCAACTGGTTTAGAAGATTCCGTTTCTCATACAGATAATCTGAGTCAGAAAATTCTGGAGTCTTACTTAGAATATCCGACTCCCCAGACGGATAGTTCGAGTCAGAAAAATCAGGAGTCTTCTCTAGCAAAAGCAACTATATTTAGACAGACAAATTTCTCAGACAGAGGGAAGCTGGAAAATCAGGAAAAAGTCAGAGAAAACCATCTACAAATTTCCCGTTTCTCTTTGACAACTGCTTTAGAAAATTTGACTCCCCAGACAGATATTTCGAGTCAGAAAAATCAGGAGTCTTCTCTAGCAAAAGCAACTATATTTAGACAGACAAATTTCTCAGACAGAGCAAAGCTGGAAAATCAGGAAAAAGTCAGAGAAAACCATCTACAGATTTCCCCTTTCACTTTGGCAACCAACTTAGAAGATTCCATTTCTCATACAGATATTTCGAGTCAGAAAAATCAGGAGTCTTCTCTAGCAAAAGCAACTATATTTAGACAGACAAATTTCTCAGACAGAGGGAAGCTGGAAAATTGGGAAGAGTCTAACCAAGAAATCTACGAAAAAACTTATTTACAAGATGTCAGACTTGTTTATGTTATCTCTGTGGAAGAAGCAGGAGAAGCAGAATGTTTTGATTTAGAAATGGAAGACCAAAGCTCGCCTTATTTTTTAGCCGAAGGGGTAGTAGTTCATAATTGTTACCAAGAACAAATTATGAAAATGGCTCAAGATTTGGCAGGATATTCTTTAGGAGAAGCAGATTTATTACGCCGTTGTTTGAGTGGTTTTACAAAAGTAATAGATGCAGCAACAGGCAACTTGGTTAGTCTGAAAGAAATAGCTGCCAAACCTGAGTATTGGTTAAGTCGAAAAGTCTTTTCTTTAGACATCAAAAATCAAAAAATTGTGCAACAACCAATAACAGAAATTCATCCTAATGGTGTCCGAGATGTTTGGGAAATTACCACTCGTACAAATAGGAAAATTAGAGCTACAAACGACCACCTTTTTTACACAGTTTTAGGATGGAAACCTTTAAAAGATTTTTCTGTAGGCGATCGCTTAGGTTTACCAAAGAAAATTCCGATTAATCATAGCAGTCAAGTATCTGATGCTCAAATTAAACTTACTGCTTATTTAATAGGTGACGGACATCTAGAAGTTAGAAGTCAGAAGTCAGAAGTCAGAAGTTATTTCTGTAATAGTGATATGGAATTAATTACTGATTTTAATCGCTGCGCAAAAGAATTATTTGGCTCTTCAGCACCTATCGACCAACAACTACATACAGGAAAAAAATCAGTTAGTTATGTTCGTATAGGTTTTCTGTCAGCTTTTAATAATTGGGTAGATAATCATCTCAAACTTGCTAATTCAGGGGATAAAGAAATTCCTAATTGGGTATTTTCTTTGTCTAAGAGTCAGTTACAACTTTTCTTAGGAATTTTATGGTCAACAGATGGTAGGGACGTTGCATGCAACGTCCGTACAGACAAAACAATTGGGCATACAGATTACAACTCTACCTCAGAAGTTTTAGTCAGACAAATCCAACATTTACTTCTACGTTTAGGTATAGTTTCTCTGTTCAATATTAAGAAGATAAAATATAAAGGTAAACCTTATCTTTCTTATCGAGTTCAAATTACAGGGCGTGAGGATATGCTCAAGTTTTGTGAATTAATACAGCCATATTTGAGTAGTTACAAAAAGCAGATTTGTCAAAGTTGTTATTTAGTTACTACTCCTCATTCTTTATTCCCTACTCCCTACTCCCTACTCCCTACTCCTTTGAATTTTCAAAACACCCCAACTAGGAGTTTATCCCGTCATAAAGTTAATAGATTTGCGACAGCTTTTGCAGATGAAGAATTAAAATCCATTGCTAATTCTGAGGTATTTTGGGATGAGATTACTTCTGTAGAATATATTGGCAAAGAAGAAGTTTTTGATTTGACAATTTCTGAAACTCATAACTTCATTGCCAATGATTTTATAGTTCACAACTGCATGGGTAAAAAGAAGGTCTCGGAAATGGAAAAGCACCGAGAAATATTTATTGATGGTGCGACTCAAAGAGGAGTTCATTCTGCTGTGGCACAAGATTTGTTTGAACAGATGATTAAATTCGCTGAATACTGTTTGGCTTATGAGACAGAAATTATGACTGTAGAATATGGTGCTATTCCTATTGGTAAAATTGTAGAAAATCGAATTGAATGTACTGTTTATACGGTAGATAAAAATGGATATATTTATACACAACCAATCGCTCAATGGCATAATCGGGGTATGCAGGAAGTTTATGAATATAGTCTAGAAGATGGAACAGTTATTCGGGCAACACCAGAACATAAGTTTATGACTGAAGATGGTCAAATGCTGCCTATTGATGAAATTTTTGAGCGTAATTTGGATTTGAAGTGTTTAAAGATAAGGAATGAGGATTTATTAACTTCCATATTTCTTGGATAGAAGCATTTCAGTGCAATACTCCTAGGTAAAAATTATGGATCTTATTTAATTCTCATTCCTAAGCATTCAGTCATCAGCTATGATCTATGAGTTCTTAACTCATTATCTTGGAAAAAGAAATTAGTCTTCAAGAACTGAAATAAGAATGAAATTGGTAATCAGCTAAACTGAGTTGTTATATCATGTCCGGTTGAATAGTTATAAATAATTAGGGAGTCCTCAGGAGACAAGAGTAAGGAGTCATTAGAAAAGAATCGATTGGGAGACATGAGTTTTTTCATCACTAATTATCCGGACATCGTATTACTTAGTTCTTTAGGAAAAGCTTAATGCTAATAGCTGAATACTTACATTTAGAGAGTTTAGCAGAATAGGATTTTCCTATTGACTTTTGATTTTTGAGTTTATAGAAGCTATTTGGTGTCTTTGCCCGCGTCAAAATTTTTGAGTTACGAGTCGGGAGTGGAATAGAGGCAATACAGGAAAAAGATTGAAAAATACTCCCCTACTTTTAAGATTAGAATCAGATTTTTCCCATCATTAAATCTTTCCATCTATACCTTCTGAGTCTTAGTGGAAAATCACCAACATTTTCATTTTATGAAGCTCCTGAAAAAATCGCGCGTCAAAGGATTTTTGGTTCCATCCTCACAATTTTTGTGATATTATAAAATTAAACTGTGGTTGCTCGTCTATATGTATGACTTTTTATTCAACAAAAAATGGTTTCGAGGGCGATAAAGTTCCGCTTGGCGTTTCGGCTGTCGCCGACATGAAAGGCGGAGCAAGTGCAGCAGCTATAGCTATATCGCGAATGTTAATATCAAAGATACCACTCAGGGGTTCTATAGCAATTCCCAAAGTTATGAGGTACAGTTGTTTTTCTTCTTTTCTGTTCCCTGTTCCCTCAAACCTAAAATTTTGTACCTTACCAGTATGGGAATTGCTATATATAGTCACTCTTAGTTAGATAAAGCAAATTTAGAAAATCTTAAAAAGAGGGAATAGGGGGAAATAATTGATTTTTTCTGTAGGATATTTATTTGATTTTTTATTATTGGAGATATCTATTAGTTAGACAAAGTAAATTTATAAAATCTTACTTTTGACTTTTAAAAAGGAGTTATCGTCGTGGTTAAAATTGTTTCTCGCAAAAAGGCAAAAACAGAAAATGTTTACGATATTGGAGTAGCTAAAGACCATAACTTTGTCTTAGCAAATGGGTTAGTTGCTTCTAACTGCTTTAATAAATCCCATTCCACAGCTTATGCTTATGTAGCTTATCAAACTGCTTATTTAAAAGCTAATTATCCAGTCGAATATATGGCAGCTTTAATAACTGCAAATAGTGGCGACCAAGATAAAGTACAGAAATATATTGCTAATTGTCAGAAATTTAATATCGAAGTCGAACCACCAAATATTAATAAGTCAGAAGTAGATTTTACTCCTTTGCCAAAAGTAGCTACAGGAGAAACAAAAGATAAAATTTTATTTGGATTATCCGCAGTAAAAAATGTAGGAGAAGGAGCAATAGAAGCAATTTTAGAAGCCAGAAAAGAAGGAGGAAATTTTAAGTCTTTAGCCGATCTATGTGACCGTGTTAATCTTAATGCTCTGAATAGTCGTACTTTAGAATCATTAATTAAATGTGGAGCCTTCGATCAAATTGAACCAAACCGTCACCAATTAATTAAAGATTTAGAAGGTGTAATGAAATGGGCGCAAGATAGAAATAAAGACAGGGATATGGGGCAATTAAATTTATTTGATGTAGCTGAAACAACAATGCCAGCTTTTGATTCTGCTCCTAAACATTCCCGTGTTGATGATTTTCCAACCAAAGAAAAATTGCAGTATGAGAAAGAAATTTTAGGATTTTATGTATCTGACCATCCTCTCAAATATGCACAGGAACAAAACGAAATTCAAGATGCTATTTCTATTGCTCAAATGAAGGAAAAAAAATCTAAGTCAGCTATAAAATTATTGGTAATGTTAGCTGGAATTAAACATCATCTTACTAAAAAAGGCGACCGGATGGCATTTCTGCAAGTAGAAGATATGACTGGGCAAGCAGATGCCGTAGTTTTTCCAAAAATATATGAAGAAATCAAAGATTTACTGACAGAAAATGCTCTTTTAGTCTTGACTGGAAAAGTTGACAAGAAGGATGATGAAAGTCAGTTATTAGTAGATAGTGCAGAAACAATAGAAAAGGTAATGGCAGATGGAGTTGAACAAGAGGAAAAACCAGTCACAGAATTAGATAATTATCAAAATGAATCAACAGATGAAGAGATAAAAGTTCATCAATCTATTGCAGAAGTAGAAAAACCAGTAGAGCAATTAGAGAGTCAAAAAAATAGTCCGAAAAAAGAGGCTGAATTATTAATAAATGAAAATGATTCTGCCAAACCAAGACAAATAATTATCTTGCAACTGCCAGTACATAAGATTCCAGAAGATGATTCTTTGTTTGAAGATATTGAAGCTATTTTGAAAGAACAATCTTCTGGGAATGAGGAAAAAGCAAAGGTAGCAATAGGGGCATTAATATCTGATGAGAAACAACAAAAGTTAGTACAATTCGGTCGGGAATTTTGGGTAGAAGATGGGGAAACAACTATTAATCGTCTTAAAGATGCAAAATTTGAGGCTAAAATTTTAAATTGTGAAACGATTGATTCTAGGTAATTAATATCCTGTCATCTTTGCAGGATATCTACGCTATTGGATAATTAGCGATCAAAAAGTCTTTGTTTGTAGTTGCGCTTTAGCGCTCCATAAATATATCTAGCAGCGTTAAAGCTAACATTCAGCAATTAACAATATTGAAATACTTCTGTTTTTTTGCACCGTTACATGATATTAGACATAACTAATAGGATTTGGAAAACTTGATTCCTGATATTCAGTACCTTAAATTTACTGAAAAATTAAGGTATAAAGCCTATCCAGTTATCGATAAAAAAGAAAAAAATTCCTTTGAGATAATCCTTTTATTGATAAGAATAGATAATTAATTATTAATTGTTGAACAGTCACCTAAAACCTATTTAATTCTGTTTTAGATTTT
>NZ_JAAHGT010000334.1 GCF_010672385.1 Okeania sp. SIO2F4 | reverse complement strand
TACTTACGCAAAGGTACTATATATAGAGTAGAAAAACTATAACGTTCTAGTTTTGAACGCTATATATATGGTCTGGTGCGTAAGTCCTAGGGTAAATATTTTTTGAAGATGATTATTGTCCCCTATTTGACGACTAAAAATATTTTGAACTAATTAACAAAAAAAAAGATGAAATTTCTATTCATCATAGATCCCATAGATAAACTTAACCCAGTTCACGATAGTAGCGTCGCACTAATGGAAGCTGCTCAAGAATTTGGTCACGAAGTTTGGATAACGGAAGTTAATCAACTAACTATTATTGATAGTAAAACCTGGGCAACAATTAAGCGGGTAAATTTGATTCCAATTGAAAGGATAGAAAATCATTGGGTGGCAAGTAACCCTTGGTATGAGTTAGGAAAAACTATGCTGGAACCGTTAGAGTCTATGGATGCTGTATTTATGCGGCAAGATCCACCAGTCACAATTCCTTATATTTATGCTACTTATCTTCTCGACTATATTAATCCAGAAAAAACTTTAGTAATAAATTCTCCTCAAGGGTTACGCAATGCTAATGAAAAAATGTATGCTTTGCAATTTACAAAAGTAATTCCGGAGACAATTGTTAGTCAAGATAAACAGGTAATTAGAGAATTTTTAGAGTCACAAGGAGCAGCAGTTTTGAAACCTTTGGGAGGAAAAGCTGGGGAGGGAATTTTATTTTTAGAACCCACAGATAAAAATTTTAATTCCCTAATAGAAATTAGTACAAAACAAGGTAGAGAACCTGTGATGATTCAGAGTTATTTACCGGCAGCAAAAGAAGGAGATAAGCGAATTATTATGTTGAATGGTAAACCTATTGGAGCGGTAAATCGGATTCCTACTGGTAAAGAATTTCGAGGAAATATGGCAGTAGGAGGTAGGGTTGCTCAGACAGAAATTACAGAAAGAGAATATGAAATTTGTGAATATTTAGCACCTAAATTAATAGCGGATGGTTTATATTTTGTTGGTATAGATGTGATTGGTGGTTATCTTACAGAGGTTAATGTTACCAGTCCAACGGGAATTAGAGAAATTGATTTGCTCGATAATGTTAATCTGGGTAAACAAGTAATAGAATGGGTAACTAATAATTAATAATTAATAATTAATAATTAATAATGGATGATTAATTCATTATCCATTAATACAGCCCTTTCGACTGTTATGAGGTACATTGATTCTAGTAGATTTGCTAATTTTGAGTGAAAACTTAATTCCAGACTTCAAAAACTATTTAAAAATTTAGTACCACCGTACCTCATCAACCTGAAATTCGCTGTAATTATTCATTATCAATTATCCATGATTCTAGTAGATTGGCTAATTTTAAGTAAAAACTTAATTCCAGACTTAAAAAACTATTTAAAAATTTAGTGCCACTGTACTTCATCAACCTGAAATTCGCTGTAATTATTCATTATCAATTATCCATGATTCTAGTAGATTGGCTAATTTTAAGTAAAAACTTAATTCCAGACTTAAAAAACTATTTAAAAATTTAGTGCCACTGTACTTCATCAACCTGAAATTCGCTGTAATTATTCATTATTAATTATCAATTATCCATTAATAAATTCTTCTTATAAACAATGAAAAATCAAACTATTGGCGTAGCAGTTATCGGTACAGGATTTGGTCAAAAAGTACATATACCAGGTTTACAAGCACATCACAAAACTGAAGTATTAGCTGTTTATAATCCAGATTTAGATAAAGCTAAATCAATTGCATCAAGTCATAATATTCCTCATGCTTGTAACACCATAGAGGAGATTATTTCCATACCTGAAGTTAGTGCTGTAACAATTTCAACTCCTCCATTTCTCCACCATGAAATGGCAAAGCAAGTATTATCCGCAGGTAAACATTTATTATTAGAAAAACCCACAACTTTAAAAGCAGAAGAAGCTCAAGAATTATATCATATTGCTGCTACTAATAAATGTGTAGCAACTATGGATTTTGAATTTCGTTATATTCCTGCTTGGCAACTATTTGCAGAAATTTTAGCAGATGGATATGTGGGGGATAAACGCTTAATTAAAATTGATTGGTTAGCATCAAGTCGTGCTAACCCAAGTCGTCCTTGGAATTGGTATTCTCAAAAAGATAAAGGTGGCGGTGCATTAGGGGCGATCGCTTCCCATACTTTTGATTATGTTAATTGGTTATTTGGTCCTGCTAAAAAACTTTGGGGACAACTTAATACTTCTATTAAAACTCGTCCTGACCCTACTTTAGGAAATGAATTAAAACCAGTTGATGCAGATGATACTTGTAATATTATGTTAGAGTTGGCAGATGGTACTCCCTGTCAAATTTGTATTAGTTCTGTTACCTATCAAGGTCGCGGTCATTGGGTAGAAGTTTATGGTAGTAAAGGTACTTTAATTGTTGGTAGTAATAATCAAAAAGATTATGTGCATGGGTTTAAAGTTTGGGGTTCTCAAAATGGGGATAATTTAGTAGAAATAAATATTCCTGAAAGGTTAGATTTTCCGAAAGTTTATTCTGATGGGAGAATTGCACCTTTTATTCGAGTAGTTGATAATTGGGTACAAGCAATAGAAACAGGAAAATCTTTAGTTCCATCTCTAAGAGAGGGTGTTTATTCTCAGTTATTAATGGATTTAACCCATGAATCTAATTTAACTGGTACTTGGGTAAATGTGCCAGATTTAGATGAATTTATCGAGAATAGGAATAGTTTTTAACTAAATTTAGATTACTACGATGCTATATACAGAAAATTGCAGATATATGAAGTACAAAAATTATATAGGGTTTCTCAAAACTGACTAGAGACTTAGTGCAGTTGTATCATCATAAAAAAAGTCAATCTCAGGAGTAGGAAAAATCTAAATTTCTGAATTTCTGAATTGGAAGATACTTTCATTGACAGGTTGTTCAATAATTAATTATTAATTATTAATTATTATTAATTACCTCTTCTTCAAACATTGAGGATTGGTTAAAAGGAATTTTTTTGTTTTTTTCTCCTTGCTCATGAGAGGCTTCAAACCTTAATTTTTTGGTAATATATGTTTAGAGACATTATCCCTCTAGCTACTTTCAAGAATTGGTAATTACTTCTGATTTCTGACTTGCGCGTAGCGCTATAGATTAGCTATCTCTAATAATTGGTGCAGTTGCTAGAATTATAGCTGCTTTTTGCATAACTTCTATATCGGACTTTGACCAAGAACGTACATCTTGACATTGATGAGCAATTAATAGTCCCCATAACCTCCTAGAATTGAGAATAGGTACTACTAAATTAGCCTTAACCTGTATGCTATGAAGAAAATCTCGATGACAAGGATGTATTGGTTCTAAGTCAATATTTTCTATTGCTCGTACTCTTCCATCTTTATACATAACAGCATATTCATCATTAAAACATTCATCAGCTCCTGTTGAACCGTAAATTGATAGCTCCCCATAGCTCAAAGACTCAAATGTTACCTGTCCTTTCCACTCACGATAAAAGTAGTATAATACCACTCTGTCTACTTGAAGATAGTGTCTAATATTATCAATAGTTTCTTGGATAAAGGTGTTCCGTTCCACATGATCAGCCAGACGATTTGCGAAATTTTTTAAATCTGGGTCATTATAATATATATTAGGATTATAATTAGGGTTTTTGTTGTCACTATCTGCCATAATTAGTATAAATCAACTACTTATAATTTTTTAAGCTTGCCTAGGTTAAATTTTTCGGCTTATTTATAGCCGATATTTTTTTCAAATAACTTTAGTTTGACTCATTTTTCCAGCTTTGGCAATGCCTATCGGCACAATTTATCATTTTTAGCATTTTTATAATGAAAAAAAACAGACAAAAAACTGTTGTCAGAAAAATTGGTTCTGTGAACTTTAGGGTGTTAGGAGTTACTCACTTTTACTGGAGTGATTTTTACCATTGGTTAATGACAATTTCTTGGCAACAGCTATGGGTAATAATCATCAGTTGTTATTTTGTAATTAATACTCTCTTTGCATTTTTATATTTAGGAAGTAATGGAGGAATTGCTAATGCTAAACCTGGTTCTTTTATTGATGCTTTTTCTTTTAGTATACAAACAATGGCTACGATTGGTTATGGTGCAATGTACCCCACAAATCTCTATACTCATATCTTAGTAGCTATAGAAGTTTTTATTGGTTTAATTGGGATGGCAATGATTACAGGGTTAATGTTTGCTCGCTTCTCATTACCAACAGCGCGAGTTCTTTTCAGTAGAGTAGCAGTTATTTCTCCTTACAATGGAGTACCTACCCTCATATTTCGCATTGCTAACCAACGCCAAAACTGGATAGTGGAAGCTCAAGTCAGAGTAACTATATTACTGAATCAAGAAGTGACTCCAGAAGGACATTCTTTGCAACGACTCTGCGATTTAGAATTGGTTCGTTCTGAAACACCAATGCTTGCTCTTACCTGGTCAGTAATGCACCACATTGATAAAAATAGTCCTCTACATGGTTGGTCTGAAAATGACTTTAGGGACTTAAATAATCAGGACATTCGATTTTTTGTCACCCTTACAGGGTTAGATGAAACTGTTTCTCAAACTATTCATGCTCGCCATGTTTATACATTAGATAAGATTATCTGGGATAAACGTTTTGTGGATTTGATGTCTATAGGAACTGATGGTAAACGCTATTTTGATTACTCACATTTTCATGATGTTGTGCCTTTGGAAACAAATAAGAATAAGCGTCGAATTGAGACATTAAACCAGGATAATAAAAATAGTCATAACAGAATTTTTTAATAGTCTAAGAGTTGATTGCTCAACTTAGCTGACACTGTTATTTATTTTAGCTTTCTGTAATTTAATTCCTATCTTGGTAGTCCTGTAGATGCAGGGATAAAATTAAGATCGGGCGATATAGCTGCCGTACTTGCTCCCTCCCCTCCGCTTTTCATGTCGCGCAGCTTTTCATGTCGGCCAGAGCCGAAAATGCTTCATTATAATGATGAATAAATAATATCAAATCCGATTAATTAGGTATAAAAAAATGTTCACTTCACGAGCGTCATTGCCAAATCTTTCTAAATTCTCTTCCCTCCGCACCTCCTGACTCCTAACTCCTTATCTAATTACACCAATGCTACCGGATTTGATATGAAATACCAAATAGCTCCTAAATGATTTTCTAGCTTTTGAGAAAAAGACAAAGTATTTCTAAACAACTGATAAATCCTTTGACGTAAAGTATTATTGAATCTTTCTATATAAGCTGTTAAGCCTGTTTCTTTTCCTACTGATTTGTGTCTGGAATTATGGAAAACTATATCATAATCTGACCAGAAATCTGACACTCCCGTTCAACAAATTATACCAGCCAAACTCCTAATTTCTAATAATAATTTATCAATCAACTTTTTCGTTTCTTTACTAAGATAAATTTTCTGGCTATTAGGCACAAATTGTCTCTGGTCATTCGGACAATAATATTTTTGTTTTTTGTTATGAATTGTACCAATTTTTATAGTCTGACTACTACCACAACTAGGGGATATAAGTTCATCATTAAACATCGGAGTATATAGCAATCCTATTTTATTTGTATATAGAAATATTGCCACTTTTAGGGAACACTTAACTGGTGGGAGTTTCAGTTTTTTATCTACTTTTTGATTACCCGCAACCTATGCACGGATTGCTATAATGTAATTTATAATTAGCACAAATAGAGTATCGTATATTTTTTTGTTATAGTAATTAGTTTTTTAATTCAAATACAAATTACTGAGAGTTTTCTGCAAGCGTTTTGCTTTGGTTTCGCAACATAAAAGGCGGAATTTTGCGTCAGCAATCACCTAAAAATTAATTAGCTATCAGCTTGAGCGCATTTCCGTACCTGAATGCTCCGCAAACAGCTATCCTCATGGGTCGTCTTCGTTAACAGCTTTTATAGCTCTGGGTTGAAATCCCCTTCTCACACCTTAAAAAAATAATCTGACTGATTGCTGAGTGCTAACCGCTTCTTTAAAATTTTATTTTTCAACAAATTATCAGTTAATTAATAGACCTCTCCAGAAAAGAGGGAACAGGGAACACTTACAGCGCTTTTGCTGATTGATGAACCACATCGTCACAACCAACACCCTGTAGGGGCGATTCGCATAGATGCCCCTACTGTGGTCTACCGTGCAGGAAAACCGCTGTAACTGGGAACAGGGGGGAGTAATACCATTTCTCAAAAAGAATGCTATATCTAATTGGGTGGGGAAGTGTGGGGAGTGTGGGGAGTGTGGGGAGGTAGGGACGTTGCATGCAACGTCCGTACAACATAAGAATACTAAACATTAACTGAGCTACTATTAGCAAAAAAGTGATTTACCCTGTGTTAATTACTTAATAACTGAAGTGTGACCTAAGTATAGCAATACTTTTGGTAATTAGTATAATTGATAATTTATGGATAATAATTGATTTTATTTTTGATTTTTGGAGAAGTCTAATGGATAATGGATAATTACCTCTCCCTAAAACGGATTGGATTGACACGGAGCGTGAAAATTTTTTCTTCTCGCATTGGTGATTGGATCTGGCGTTGTGCGGAACGCACAACGCGCGTTTTTCATGTCGCGCAGCGAAACGCGGAGCGACTTGAATTGCGTTTCGCTTTCCTACGGAATAATTGCGCAAACGCGACATGAAACGCGGCTCTGCACTCTTCGGGAGACCTCGCCATCCCATCCGTTTGTCATGCTCGGCAAACGAATGCTTGTTTCTCCACGGCGAGTGAGAGGCTTTAAACCTTAATTATTCGGTAAGATTTGGGATAATTAGATCATAAATTAATGATTTAATTAACCGATCGCTACATATATAGGAGTACCCAAAATTACAGGTGCTAATGATTTACGACAATTGTAGATTAGATGCACAGGGAGATATTTTTGATATTTGAGGCGGTATGGTTGAGTGATATCTTATACAGCTTTGTTCAATCTTGTGCCCGAGTTTTATTAAGATTTAATGAAGACAAACCTTAGTATCTCTATCAATTTACTATAAATTTTGCTTATGAATCTAAGGTATTTCCGTTGTTATATGGATGGATACTATATGATTACTTAACACAAATTAATATTATTTAATGATGAAAATTTTAGCAAACAGCAATTTTAATTTTAACTTTAAAATCCGTCAAAACTTTGTCTAGACTAAATTATGTTATTTAGAAAGTTAGTATGATTAGAAAAAATTTTACTTCTTAACCTATAGTTAAGAAGCATTTGTTAAATTAATACATTTACGGATTTTAACTATATAAAGAATTAGTAAAGATAGTGATTTGCTATTGCTTTATCTATGAAAAACTGCATAAGCTTAGTAAAGCTTAGAAGTATAATAATGTTAGCTGAAAAAAACAAGCAGAAACATGAATTTTCGTACGATTGACGGTAGTAACAATAACCTAAATAATCCTAAATATGGTGAAGTTGGTGAAAACTTACTTCGTTTAACACCAGCAAGCTATGCAGATGGAATAGAACAATTAGCTGATGGTCCAAATCCAAGAGAGATTAGTAATGCTGTATTTAGCCAATCAGAATCTATCCTCAATGCTCGCAATTTAAGCGATTATACATGGTTATGGGGACAATTTCTTGACCATGATGTTACCTTGAGCGAGTTACAAGGTCGGACAGAAGAAACTATTAACATTGTCATTCCTGAGGACGATGCAACTTTTCCATCAGGTTCATTTATTCCTGTTACCAGGTCACTATTTGATGAAACTACTGGTACCGATCCTAGTAACCCCCGCGAACAATTCAACGAACTCACAGCTTGGGTAGATGGTAGTAATGTCTACGGTAGCGATGCAGAACGCGCTGACTGGTTGCGAACTTTTGATGATGGAAAATTGAAAGTTACTGAGGATCCTACAGGAGATTTGCTACCTAGGGCGGAAGGCGATCCCAATGCGCCTCATATGTCGATGGAAGAGAGAACTGGTGCAAGCACTTTTATTGCTGGTGATGTCCGAGCCAACGAAAATGTTGGCTTAGCATCAATGCACACTTTATGGGTACGGGAACATAACCGGATTGCTGGAATTATTGCAGATACTTATACAGACTTATCTGATGAAGAGATTTATCAACGGGCGCGTAAAATAGTAGGTGCAGAAATCCAGAAAATTACTTATGATGAGTTCTTACCTAGTTTAGGGGTAACTCTCGACCCTTATACTGGATACGACTCCACTGTTAATCCTAATATCACTACAGAATTTTCTACTGCTGGTTTTCGTATAGGGCACACTTTAATTAGTTCTACTCTACCACGTATAAATGAAGATGGCACCCCCACTGAGGATGGTGCACTGAGTTTAGCAGATGCTTTCTTCCGACCAGATCGTATACCTAACGAAGGAGGAATAGACCCTATATTGCGGGGTTTAGCTTTCCAGGTGCAGCAGGAAACAGATGCAAATGTAATTGACGATCTGCGGAATTTATTGTTTGGTCCACCACCAATGGGAGAACTATTTATAAATGGTACAGATTTGCCATCTCTAAATATTCAGCGTGGTCGCGACCATGGTTTGGGCAGTTATAATGATGCCAGAGAAGCACTGGGGTTAACCAGGAAAAATAATTTTAGTGACATTTCATCTGACCAGGAAGTAGTAACAGCACTAGAGTCAGTTTATGATAGTGTTGATGATGTTGAAATCTGGGTAGGGATGTTGTCAGAGGATAATTTACCAAATGCTAGTATTGGGGAATTGAATGAAGCTCTTTTAGAAGAGCAGTTTACCCGATTGCGGGATGGCGATCGCTTCTGGTATGAAATTGATACTGACCTTGATGATTGGGAATTAGGCAATGAGTCTGTTTCAGAATGGTTAGAGGATCTTCAGTTGTCGGATATTATCCACTTAAACACTGGAATTCAGAGTATTTCTGAGAATGTATTCTTTGTTGAAGATAATAACGATTTCTTGAGAGGTACTTCCAGTGACGATATCTTGTCAGGAGGTTTAGGTAACGATACTATTCAAGGTCGTGGAGGTAACGACCTCCTAAATGGTGGTGAAGGTAAAGACCTCCTAAATGGTGGTGCTGGTCAAGACACTCTCAATGGTGGTGAAGGTAAAGACGAACTCACTGGTGGTGGAGGAAACGACACTCTCAATGGTGATGGAGGTCAAGACACTCTCAATGGTGATGGAGGAAACGACCTCCTGAATGGTGGTGAAGGTAAAGACCTCCTAAATGGTGGTGCTGGTCAAGACACTCTCAATGGTGATGAAGGTAAAGACCTCCTAAATGGTCATGAAGGTAAAGACCTCCTAAATGGTGGTAC
>NZ_JAAHGT010000333.1 GCF_010672385.1 Okeania sp. SIO2F4 | reverse complement strand
ATATCGAAGCTCTTCCTACCCCAAAGATATGAGCTACTTCGGTAATTCTACCACCATTTTCCACAAAATTTATTACTTTTTGTCTTAAGTCTAAACTGTAAGGCATGGTTAAAAATAGTTTCTAGTTTACTTGATTTTATTATACTCAATTTTTGTCTCAATCTTAATTAAAACGACTATATATACAATTTTTAATTGTAGCAATAAATCACAAATTAAGATGTAACTACCTTTTTTGAATTTGGTATTACTTTATTAGTCGCCAGTATTTTGACAAATCTAAAAAATAATGGTATTTCAACATAAAACTTTAGAGAAAATAACTGATGAAAATTGGATTTTTAGGTACAGGTTTAATGGGTCTACCAATGGCTCAAAAATTGTTAGAAGCTAATCATATCGTAACTGCTTATAATCGCACTCAATCTAAATTAGAACCTTTACAAAAAGCAGGTGCTAAAATAGCTAATTCTCCAGTAGAAGCTATTCAAAATTCAGAATGTTTAATCTTGATGTTGACTAATGCTGAAGCTATTCAAAATGTACTTTTATCTGACAGTTCAAAAGCGGAATTATCCGGTCGCACAGTAATTCAAATGGCAACTATTTCTCCTACAGAAAGTAAGGAAATTAGAGATGAAGTTGTAGCTTGTGGCGGAGAATATTTAGAAGCTCCTGTTTTAGGCAGTATTCCACAGGTAAAATCTGGAAGTTTAATTGTTATGGTGGGAGCTTCCCCAGAACAATATGAAAAATGGTCTGGTTTATTAAAAGTATTTAGTCCCGATCCATTACATATTGGTGCGGTAGGTAGCGGTGCTGCAATTAAGTTAGCAATGAATCAATTAATTGGCTCTTTAACAACAGCTTTTGCTTTAAGTTTAGGATTAATAGTTAGGGAAGGAATAGATGTAGATTTGTTTATGCAAATTGTTCGAGATAGTGCTTTATATGCTCCAACATTTGATAAAAAATTACAACGGATGTTGGAGAGAAATTACGAAAATCCTAATTTCCCAGTCAAGCATTTATTAAAGGATACAAATATATTTATTAATGCAGCAGAATCTGTAGGACTTGATGTAAATATTCAAGAAGGTGTGCGTAAAGTTTTAGAGAAAACTATTGAATTGGGTTTATCGGATTTAGATTATTCTGCTTTATTTTCAGCAGTTAATTTAGAAAATAGGGAGTAGGGAATAGGGAATAGGGAATAGGAATACAGACCTACAATAATTAGTAAGTGGTGGGCTTAATTATCGGTACAATAGCAATGGAAATTTAAAAGGGTGAAAACCTCTTGGGAACTTGGTTATAGATTCTTTTTGAGATTTTTTGTTTTAACCTTTATTTATGCCTACCTACTTAGTAGGGCTTTAGTCCTATCTATCTTCAGGCTAAAGCCCTACTATAAACAAAATTAAGCACTAATACCATAACTAATAAAATTCACAAGACGCTTTACAAGTTCATCAATATCCTCAAGAGAATTATCCTCACTGAATATTTCTGATTGCTCCATTTGATTTAAAGTACGCACTAACATCGCAACTACTAAATCAAGTTTCCATTTTAATTCTGTGGGAGATTGATGGGGTAGGACTTTTGTCAGTATGTATAGAAATCTTTGTTGACTGTTTCTAAATTCTTGTTCTGCTAGTTTCTGAACTGGGTGGGGTTCGGCACGACAACGCCCCATAAATTGTGCATGAATCCGACATTCCTCCGATCCCTGTTGAATCATCTGTAGGGGAGGAGTAAGAAAAGCTGTGAAAATTTCTGGCACTGAAGGGAGGTTGTCTGACTCTTCTAGAATTGTTAGTTGTCTTAGTTGTTCTTCGACAATGGGTTGTGCTACTCGTCGGACTACTGCACTAAATAGTTCCTCTTTTGAACCAAAGTGATAATGAATGGCTGCCAAATTTACATCCGCTTCCCGAATTATGGCCCTTAGTGAAGTTCCTGCAAAACCTAGAGAGGCAAACAGTTTCTCGGCAGCATTAAGAATTTGCTCCTTTGTGTCAATAGTTGAGTTTTTACCCATTCAATCTTGTATTTGTTTTCCAGAATACGCAGCTTTATTTGATTTAATCATCAATCAGCTACCCTTGCAATTATTTTAAACGTATGTTTTAATTATAGTGAATCAAACGAATGTTTTAAAATTCCACTTTTATTCCAAATTATATCATGTCCGGTTGAACAGTTATAAATAATTAGATAGGAGGCAACCCACCCCTAACCCCTCCCAGGAGGGGAACACAGGAGATAGGAGACAGGAGGTAGGAGGCAACCCACCCCTAACCCCTCCCAGGAGGGGAAGACAGGAGATAGGGAAAAAAGTGTTTTCATCACGCTCTTATCCGGACATGGTATTACCCAAAATATGGCCATCTATTAGGTGAAGTCAGTAGGGGCGAATGGTCATTCGCCCGTAAATTATTACTGTGACTAAATTTGAGAATGTCCTAATAGTAATGGTGACTACTATATAGTTAAGCTAGGGAGTATTTATTAAAAAAACATTAAATCTGGAAAAATCCGTAGCTAATGGTAAAGGTAGGGGTCTAGTGAGCAAATCCCGGAGAGAGAACTCAGTATATCTCAGCCCTTTTTTAGATTTATTTGACAAATAATCTTTAAACTACAAACCAATGACAGAGCAAAAATTGTTAGACTCTAAATCTGATGAAACAAATGGTAAAGTGGAAATCTTAACCGATCTGATAGAAACTTTACCAATTCAATCTGAGACTGCCAACTTCAAACCGAAAAGCAAAGAAAAGAAATGGATAGGGGTTAGCCTGCTAGTAATTATTTTGGCAACAACTTTTGGCACTCTAAAATTTCTCCAGAATCAAAATATTTCTGTTAAACCAACCTCAGAAAGTTATCTTCCCAATATTCTCTCTGTTCAAGCTATCCCTATAAAATTAGTTAATTCCTACTCGGTTTCTCAAAGTTATACAGGAGTTGTAGAAGCAAAAAGAAGCAGCGAACTTGGTTTCGAGCGATCTGGTTTACTTCAATCTATATATATAGAAGAAGGAGAAAAAGTAGCCAAGGGACAAATTATCGCTCAACTGGATACCAGCCAAACAAAAGCGCAAAAGGCAGTATTAATAGCTCAGAAAGAAAGAGCGATCGCCACTCTCAGAGAACTACAAACGGGACCGAGGGTAGAAGTTATTGCTGCGACTCGTGCATCATTAGCTCAAGAACAAGCCAAATTACAAGAATTGCAAAGAGGACCGAGGGTAGAAGTTATTGCTGCGACTCGTGCATCATTAGCTCAAGAACAAGCCAAATTACAAGAACTGCAAAGGGGACCGAGGGTAGAAGTTATTGCAGCAACCCGCGCATCCCTAGCTCAAGAACAAGCCAAATTACAAGAACTGCAAACAGGACCCCGCACAGAAGATATTGAAGCAGCTCGTTCAGCACTATTAGACTTAGAGGAACAAGTAGAATTAGCTCAAATTAGAGAAAAAAGACGTGAAGGACTTTATAAAGAAGGAGCAATTTCTCAAGAACAACTTGATGAAGCTTCGACTGAGACTGATACTCTGAATGCTAGACTTGAGAGAGCGCGAAGTGAATTAGAAAAGCTACAAACAGGAACTCGCTCCGAACAAATAGAAGCTCAAAAAGCTAGAGTGCGTCAGGTGCAAAGTCAGTTAGATGAACTTATCGCCGGAACTCGCTCGGAACAAATAGAAGTTCAACGAGCTAGAGTGCGTCAGGTGCAAAGTCAATTAGATGAACTTATTGCTGGTACTCGCATCGAACAGATAGAAGCTCAACGAGCGAGAGTGCGTCAGGTGCAAAGTCAGTTAGATGAACTTATCGCTGGCACTCGTATCGAACAGATAGAAGCTCAAAAAGCAGAAGTTAAACGTTTCGAGGCACAAATTTCTGAAATAGATGTTGTTCTGAAAAAGAGTATTCTTTATGCACCTTTTTCTGGCACTATTTCTGTTCGTAATTTAGATGAGGGAGTTGTCGTTAACATTAATGTTGGTCAAAGTGTTGTGCGTTTAGTCGAGGATGGGGGAAGGAAAGTTCGGGTTGGGGTGCCACCGACTCAAGTTAGTCGTTTGAGAATAGGTAGTTTCCAGGAAGTGAGGGTGGGAGAAAGAACTTATAGTGCGAAAGTTCTGTCGATTTTACCAGAGCTAGATTCTAAAACTAGAACTCAATCTGTGATTTTGGCTCTACCGCAAGCGGTGGCTCCAGGTACTGTTGTTCGACTAGAACTTAATCAGACTAAAAATATGGAGGGATATTGGTTGCCAACTTCTGCTTTGGTTTGGGGAGAGCGGGGGTTGTTGGCTTGTTTTGCTCTGGTTTCTCCCCAGAAGTCAGATTTGGATTTACCTTTGGGAACTTATCAGACAGAAAAAAGAATGGTTGAAGTTTTGCATACGGAGGGCGATCGGAGTCTGGTGCGGGGAGTATTGCAACCGGGAGATTTGGTTGTGACAACTGGAACGAATCAATTAGCTCCTGGACAGTTTGTGAAGTCAGAAGTTAGAAGTCAGGAGTCAGAAGTGAGATGAAGTTTAGGCAACTTTGCCAGGAGATTGCCACGGGGGGGGTTAATGGTTGGGCAGAAAAAATAATTATTGTTCCCACCCCCCTCGCAATGACATAGTAACCGTCATTGCGAGGCGGTAATCAAACAGTTAAACTTTTGGGAAACGAAGCAATCTCACAACGCCAGGAGATTGCCACGGGGGGGTTAATGGTTGGGAAGAAAAAATAATTGCTGTTCTCACCCCCCTCGCAATGACATAGTAACCGTCATTGCGAGGCGGTAATCAAACAGTTAAATTTTTGGGAAACGAAGCAATCTCACAACGCCAGAAGATTGCCACGGGGGGTTTTAAGGGTTGGCAAGAAAAAATAATTGCTGTTCCCACCCCCCTCGCAATGACATAGTGGTGAATTGTCATTGCGAGGCGGTAATCAAACAGTTAAACTTCTGGGGAAAGGGTTAACTTAGCCGTAGGGGAAGCCTTCCCTAAAGGTAGCAATCTCACAACGCCAGGAGATTGCCACGGGGGGGGTTAATGGTTGGGCAGAAAAAAGAATTGCTGTTCCCACCCCCCTCGCAATGACATAGTGGTGAATTGTCATTGCGAGGCGGTAATCAAACAGTTAAACTTCTGGGGAAAGGGTTAACTTAGCCGAAGCAATCTCATTTGTTTGTTAACCACCCTCAATTGCATATCTTCTCTAAAACCAGAAATATAATAAATGAAAATTTATAGTTGTGGGGTAAAGGTTAAATTTATGGTTTCTCCAATGCGATGGTTGTCTATTCTTAGTATTAATAGTCTGATGTTATTTAATGTCAGTTTTCCTCTCTTAATATTGCCAAGTATTGTGAATAAGGGAGAAGTTATTGCTCAAACCAACCCTGATGCTGAAGCAGAAAAAGCCTTTGATGAAGGAATGAAACTGTATCAGGAAGGTACAGCAGAATCTCTGAGGGGAGCTATTGCTAAATGGGAAGAGGCACTATTACTATTCAGGAAAACGGGCAACTTGAGTAGGGAAGCAAGCACACTGCTTTGGCTTGGCAATGTCTACAGTCACTTAGGAGAAAAACAAAAAGCACTGAGTTTCTACAATCAAGCATTACCTCTAAGACAACAAGTAGGGGATAAAGGAGGGGAAGCAACCGTTATCAATAATATTGGTGTTGTCTACAGTAACTTAGGAGAAAAACAAACAGCACTCAATTACTACAATCAAGCTTTACCTCTATCTCAGCAAGTAGGCGATCGGCATCAGGAAGCAACCGTTATCAATAATATTGGTGTTGTCTACAGTAACTTAGGAGAAAAACAAACAGCACTCAATTACTACAATCAAGCTTTACTTCTAGATCGGCAAGTAGGGAATAAAGGAGGGGAAGCAACCGTTATCAATAATATTGGTGTTGTCTACAGTAACTTAGGAGAAAAACAAACAGCACTCAATTACTTCAATCAAGCTTTACCTCTAATACAGCAAGTAGGGGATAAAGGAGGGGAAGCTACCACTCTCACATATATTGGTGCTGTCTACAGTGACTTAGGAGAAAAACAAACAGCACTCAATTACTTCAATCAAGCATTACCTCTAACACGGCAAGTAGGGGATAAAGTGGGGGAAGCTAGTACTCTTCATCATATTGGTCGTGTTTACAATGATTTAGGAGAAAAACAAACAGCACTCAATTACTTCAATCAAGGATTACCTCTAACACGGCAAGTAGGTTATAAAGAGGGGGAAGCAGGCACTATCAGAGGTATTGGCCGTGTCTACAATGATTTAGGAGAAAAACAAGAAGCACTGAATTACTTAAATAAAGCTTTACCTATATTTCAGCAAGTAGATCATCGGGGTGGGGAAGCATCTAGTCTTTATCATATCGCTAGGATCAAACAAGACGAAGGCAAACTGACTGAAAGCTTAACTTTCATAGAAAAATCCCTAGAAATAGTCGAAGACCTCCGTACCAAAGTTGCTAGTCCCGAACTTCGCGCCTCTTACTTTGCCACCGTCCATGATAGATACCAATTCTACATCGACTTACTCATGCAACTGCACCAACAAAACCCCAACCAAAGTTATGACTCCAAAGCCTTCCATGCCAGCGAACGCAGTCGCGCCCGTACCCTCCTCGAACTCCTCAACGAAGCTAGTGTCGATATCCGTCAAGGAATAGATTCCCAACTCGCCACAGCAGAAAGAAAACTCCAACAACAACTCAACACTATCGAAACCAAACGTATCAAACTCCTCAGTGGAGAATACACCCCGGAACAAAAAGCTAACATCGAACAAACAAGAGACCAACTCATAGATGAGTACGACCAACTCCGCGACAAAATGCGGATCGCAAGCCCAAATTATGCAGCCCTAACCCAACCTCAACCCCTC
Organism: Okeania sp. SIO2F4; assembly: GCF_010672385.1. Classification (GTDB taxonomy): domain Bacteria; phylum Cyanobacteriota; class Cyanobacteriia; order Cyanobacteriales; family Microcoleaceae; genus Trichodesmium. Next base: position 2,459 of record NZ_JAAHGT010000333.1, on the reverse strand, counting down.
ACCCTCAAGGAAGTTCAACAACAGGTATTAGATGACGATACCTTACTTCTACAATATTCCTTGGGTGAAGAAAGCAGTTATTTGTGGGCAGTCACCAAAGACAGCATCCACAGTTATCAACTTCCTCCCCAAGCAGAAATTAAAAATGCTGCCATAGAATTGATGGTTAAAATTACAAACCCACGGGAACGCAACGATATGACAAAAGTTGATAGTGCTGCCGATGAGCTGACAGAAATTCTGCTCAAACCAGTTGCTGATAAATTAAACAAAAAACGTCTATTAATAGTTGGCGATCGCTTCTTACAAGAAATTCCTTTTTCCGTCTTATCAATACCAAACACCGATGGAGAAAGTGATGGTTATCAACCTTTAATAGTCAACCACGAAATAGTACATCTGCCTTCAGCTACTACTATTGCCAACATCCGCAACGGCACAAAATCTCGAAAACTTGCCCGAAAAAAAGTGGCTATTATTGCCGATCCAGTATTTAGCCCGAAAGATAGCAGAATGACAGGAAAAATTACCACAATATCTACATCAGAAAACGGGAGTCGTGGTTTACCCCTAGAGGCACAACAATTAGATAGATCGGCTAGGGATGCGGGTATTGAGTGGGATAGACTTCCCGGTACTCGCACTGAAGCAGAAGCAATTATGGCTTTAGTGCCAGACTCAGAACGCACTCAAGTTTTCGACTTCCAAGCTAACCGAGAAAAAGCAACCAGTCAGGAATTAAGCCAATATCAGATTGTACATTTGGCTACCCACGGTTTTGCTAATGGTAGGCAACCAGAATTATCAGGGGTTATCATGTCGTTAGTAGATAAAAATGGCAACTGGCAAAACGGTTTCCTGCGACTGAATGATATTTTTAATCTGAACTTGCCAGCAGAATTAGTAGTATTGAGTGCGTGTCAAACAGCTAAAGGCAAGGATATTAAAGGTGAAGGTTTGGTGGGGTTGACAAGGGGGTTTATGTATGCAGGGGCAAAACGGGTAGTAGGTTCGTTGTGGCGAGTGGATGATTCTGGAACGGCAGATTTAATGTCACAGTTTTATCAGAGAATGTTAGAGCAGGAGTTGTCATCTGTAGAGGCGTTGCGGGCAGCCCAATTGCAAATGTTGGAGCAGGGGATAAGTCCGTATTATTGGGGAGCATTTACATTACAGGGGGAGTGGGAGTGAATAATTAATAATTAACAATTAATAATTAATAATTAATAATTAATAATTAATTATTACCTCTTCTGTAATAGAAGGATTGAATAAAAATAATTTTTTTTCTCCATGAATGGAGAGGCTTTATACCTTAATTTTTCAGTGAGTAATACCATGTCTGGATAATGAGTGATAAAAAAGTTTTTGTTTGTAGTTGGGCTTTAGCCCTATCTACAGTTCGGGCTAAAGCCCAACTACGAACTTTAATTAACATCAAAATCAGCTTTTTTACATCACAAATTTGGCAAAAAAATCCTTAACTAAAATATAACTGATAACTAAAATGACTACTTTATTTTACCGAAACTTTCGATTATTAATACTGGCAATACTAATAATTATTGTCTAAGGAAGTTCTCAAATCCAAGAGATTGCTTCCTTCCACTCCGTTCCAGTCGCAATGACTGGATAATAGTTTTTATTCAGATTTAATGTAATGATTCAAATAAAAATCAGCTTTTATAAATCACAAATTTGGCAAAAAAATCCTTAACTAAAATATAAATCATAACTAAAATGACTACTTTATTTTACCGAAACTTCCGATTATTAATACTGGAAATACTAATAATTATTGTCTCAGGAAATTCTCAAATCAGAGAGATTGCTTCCTTCCACTCCGTTCCAGTCGCAATGACTGGATAATAGTTTTTATTCATCTTTAATGTGATGATTCAAATAAAAATTAGCTTTTATAAATCACAAATTTGGCAAAAAAAATCCTTAACTAAAATATAAATCATAACTGAAATGACTACTTTATTTTACCGAAACTTTCGACTATTAATCCTGGCAATACTAATAATTATTGTCTGGGGAACATCATCCTTTTTCACATTGCCACGACTCGAAGACCCAGAATTAACTTCCCGTCTTGCCGTTATCACAACTTTTTGGCCGGGAGCTGATGCGGAACGAGTAGAAACATTAATTACAGAAAAAATAGAATCAGAATTATCTGAAATTGAAGAAATTAAAGACTATGATTCTACTTCGAGGGCAGGAACTTCAATTATTCAGATTGAATTATTAGATTCAGTTGAAGCAATAAATGCTGATACAATTTGGTTAAGAATTAGAGAGCAATTAAATCAAGTTGATTCCCAATTACCTAATGGTACAAGTAAACCACGATTAGAGGAACTAGAAGTTAAAGCTTATGCTATAATTACTGCTTTAACTTGGGAACAAGATACTGAACCTAATTATGCGATTCTTACTCGTTTATCTGAATA
>NZ_JAAHGT010000332.1 GCF_010672385.1 Okeania sp. SIO2F4 | reverse complement strand
GCTATCAGCTATTAGCTATCAGCTATTGATGAGAGGAGGAAGTAAAAGCAATTAAAAAATTAAGATAGAATTAGAAGTTACTGTCAAAGTACGCTCTTTATTTACTGAGAAGGAATTATTCATTCATGCATCTGATAGCTGACTGCTAAGAGGTGAATGTTTACATTTTGTGGTTGTTCTTTTTCTTTGTCTAAAATTGAAATGTTGTGATTATTTTGATTTTCATTGTCATAACCTAATAAATCAATAACATTTGAGTTACATTCACCGATAATTTGCATTTTTTCGGCATTCAAAAACTCAGAATAAGGGCGGTTGTCATTTCTGAAAAATCCTTTAGCTTTTGGTAAATATCCATCAAATGGTATGTTTAATTTCTGACAGACGAAAGTTAAATATGAGTGAATATTTTCATGCTTACCAATAAAATCAACTACTACTTTATCGTTGATTGTGTAAATATTCCAATTTTTTTTTAGGAATGGATTAGTATACTTATTTTTCAGCCAGTCATCAAATTTAATGGATTTGTTTTGGCAAAGAAAGTAGTACAAAGATATAGCTCTATCAAAAGGATTTCTTTCAAAACAAAACTTATAGTAACTTTCCCAAATCGAAGGTTCTATGACACATTGAATTTCTTTAGCAGTGATATGGTTGAAATACTTTTTGTATTCATTTCCCTGAGCATCAAAATCTAAATAATTTTGTGGTCTTTTTCCAAGAAGTTTTCTGATAGCTTCATCTTTCAAAGAGATAGGACTTATTATGTCATCATCGTCACAAAATCTAGATAAAGAAATTTCAACTGATGTACCAGCAGTCTTAGTTATTTTCAGGAAAATAAATTTATATTTGTGGGATATAATCATTGTGAAAAGAGAAAAATAGAAAAGTTATCCAATTGAGCGATCGCTTCAGAAATACAGAACCCTATTTCTACTTTCAAAAAACAGCAGTTTTCTCGTATTTAAGACTTTTATCTTAACTAAATTCTCACTCCCCACACTCCCCACGCTCCCCACACTCCCCTACTTCAACCATTGGGAATATGAGCAGCAATTTTTAAACCTTGTGGGTTATAAACTTCTAAAGGAATTTTAGCATTATTACTAATAGCCTCTAAAGCAACCTGTAAAGTTTTCAAATGTTTTTCTAGTGCACTACGACTCTTTTTATCTTTACTACTTTCTACTGCTTTAGCTGTTTTTTGAATTTTATCCACATAGTCAGAAGTTAACCGCACAGTAATTAAATCCTTCGTAACACTATATTGACAAATTTTTGGTTTTCCTTGACAAGTCTTACTTAAATCCTGATTAGCTTTTGCTAAAGTATCTAATAATCTTTGGTTTGCTTGTGCTACTTTTAGAAGAGTCTTATAAGATTTAACAAGTGGTTTAACTTTAGCATAATAACTAGAATTATTAGGTACTTCTTCAGCAGAATTTAGAGCTTTTTGCCAATATTCTGTCGCTTCTTTCCAATTACCTCTCCTTTCAAAAACTTCAGCTTGTTTAGAGTAACCAATAGCTTGATTATAAGCCTCTTCACCAATTTGTTCTATAATTCTACGTTCCTCAGCTAATTGAAGTTTTTGTTCATACTGAGGTAGTAAATTTTTTGCTTCTAAATAGGCGGTTGTTTGTGGAGGAATAGTATATACTTGATCCAAGGCATCTGCCCAATTTGAATATACATTTTTCCAGCTTTCAGGAAACTGAGCTATTACCTCTCTTGTCTCTGCTAACTGAGCTGATGTTTTAGCAGCCATTAATTTTTGATTAGCCTCTTCTTCAGTAGTTAATCTTCCTTTAATAGCAACTAAATACTTACGATATTGCTGCAATTTATTTTTAGCAAAAGGATAAGCACTACTATCTTCTGGTACTTTTTCTAGGAGAGCGATCGCCTCTTGCCAAAGTGATTGAATTTCTACCCAGTCTTCTGCTGGTAGTGGTAAACCTTTACTATGTTGAGCTGCTTGTTGACCATTACGCAAAGCTTTTCTAATTGTTTCTAAATGTTCAGTTTCTGTTTGGTAAATAGACTTTAAATGTTGTGATTCTAAGTAACGTATTGACCAAAATGGGATTTTTTCTAAATCTTGAACTGCTGTTTCTAACTTTTCTTGTGCCTGTTTTGGAGCTAAAGAGTTTTTGACATTTTTAATTGTTTCTAGTGACTGTTGATTTAACTCTTTTGCTGTTGGTATTATCATACATTTTCCAATCACACAGGGTTGAGTTATTGCATAAAAACAGCCTATTAAAATTGCTAAACTTAAACTAGCACTGAGAAATTCTACTTGAGAAAAGGTAGCTAAGTTAACAGTTGATTCTTTTCTTACAGGTGATTTTTGTTCTACATAGTTTCTGGCTTTTCTTTTGATTTTTTTGGGAGATAGGTCTAATCCTTCCACATCAAAAGGGTTATCTAAATCATCCAGTAATTTTGAGGTAATCTTGATTTCTGACTTTTGACTTTTCTCTCCAGGAATATTCTTATTTATGACATGAGAATTTGAATCAGATATCCCCTCAGATTTTAATCTAATAGATATTCCTTCTAAATCTTTTAAATTAAATGGATTATCTAAGGAATCTAATAATTCTGGTGTAATTTTTACTTCAGAAGCTATATTTCCATCTACCGATTTCGGCATAAAAGTTAATGTAGATTCTTCTTGCCGACTCTTCGTAAAAAATGAATGATAAGCATAAGGATATATGTGACCGATTACATTCAAGCAAATACCCACTTTTTCTATAGATTCTAACTCCTGTTTTTGAACTATACTTTTTAACTCTGCAATTGTTTTTTGTCTATCTATTACTATATTGACTGGATGTTGACAAACCACCAATAATGTTCCTGCTTTTAAGTCGCATTGAATTTGACAAACATCATTGGATTTTTTTAAAGATTGCCAGCTTTTTTGTAAATTATGTTCTAATATCTGTGTATTAATATTTCTAATTGCTGTTTTCATTTTTACCTTGATAATTTATTAGTTGATTTGCCAATATTTTATTAGTATTTTATAGACTATAACAGTCCTATACAGGTTGTGTGATTTAGATTATCTTAAAATACCAAGTCGTTATGACAGGATCGAGTCAAGACATTGATTTTAATGTTATTTTATAAGTTTCTAAGATATCACGACTGATTGAGAGACTGTTTTTAACGAAGTCAGAAGTAAGAAGTCAGAAGTTGTTTTTGTAATATCAAGTCTGGTAGCATTGGTATTGTAAGGTAAGAGTAAGGAAGAAGGCTTTAGTTATCTAGAAGAGAGAAGAAGGCTTAAAAGCAAAAAAAAAATTAAATTTCCTGTAGATATTCACACCTGGTTTGACACAAACAATACTAGCGGATATGATATAATATAAATTTTGAGCAACCCTCCAAAAACATTTCGCCTTCAAAAGTAGGGTTTTAGACCCAATTATTTTGATCGAGCAAATATTCAGAAGGTGAGAAAACTTCTCGGGCGAGGAATTTCATAAATTGTCCTTCTGAAAGAAAAATTTCTGGCGTTTTCGGCTGTCGCCGACATGAAACGCTGCGCGACACATTTGTCCATCATTCCGTAGAAAAACGCAAAATGGAACAGAGTTTTATAACTTTGCTCTCCTAATCCTAGATCGCTATAGAGCTACCTTAAGATTTTTTTGACAAATAGTCTCTTAGAACTCCTATATCTCTTTTTCTTCTGTAATTATGTAATTAAATCAACAATCATCCAGTGAAATTATCAATAATTCATTTATTTATAACTGTATTTATCCTATTTGTTCCATGATTAAAATTCTAGTTACGGTAACATAAACATTGTAGATAGCGGTTCTATGATGAATGAGATACAGTATTTTTTTCTCTTCTATTTTCCCAATTAAGCTCTTCCCTATTCTCTAAAATCCCAAACTTCTTTGCCTGATATATTTGATAAATCCTCTATATAGAATCTAAATTAATTTTAATTTATTTTATTTTCTGCTTCCCTATTCCCCATACTTAAGAATATTTGTCTAGCTAGGCTAAACCTAACTCTCGTTTCAAGAGATTAATCGAATCTGTAACAATATAATTTTCAATACATATAATTTGTGGTGGGCGAATAATATTTTCCCTATTTTTTTGTAATATAGCTTTAACTATATCAAAGCTAAATTTATCACAAACAATTATTCTAGCTGACCGCACCATAGCATTAATTTTATGGGTTTCTGTATCTTGGGCAGTCATAACAATTACATCATTTCCACGCAAACTATGAATAATTACTTCTGCTGCTCTTAATAAACCTGAACTGAGACTAACTAAACCACAGTAACTTCCCTTGGGTAATGTATGTAGCAATTGAAATTCTTTACCATAATCATATATATCAACTGGTATAACTCGGACAGATTTAGGAGCAGCTATTTCTTCAGCTCGCCCAATAAAATACCTACTTGTTACAACTGTTCCACAAGATACTTGGTCTATAATTTCACCTAGTTCTTCTAAAGGAACTAACTGTACAGAAATATTCAGAGCTTGTTCCAACTCTTGAGCCATTAACTGTCCAATACCAAGATCATAAGATGGAGCTGTGACTAATACCCTAGCACTACAACGTAATCGCCAGTCAATTTGAATCAAAAACATTTCCCTGGCTTCATTTAAACTACAACCTTGGGACAGTAATTCATCTAAGCTACGCTTGACTATGTTACTAGCATTTGGATATTTGTCGAAAATGGGAGACTTTAACTTTGACACCCATTTATGGCCTTGAGTTTTCACGTATATACCCGAACCTGCTTGAGCTTCTACAAGGCCAGTATCTTCTAGTTGACGATATACCTTACTTATGGTATTACGATGTAACCCAGTTTGCATAGCAAGTTGTCTGGTACTAGGTAATCGATGGCCAGGAGGAAACTGTCCGGAGGCGATCGCAAACCGAATTTGATTAAATAATTGGTTTGATGCGGGAATATCACTATCTGCTTTAATCTGAAAATCAACCATTACCTAAGCTCCAGTGGATGGCAACAAAAGTCAAAAAATTGTTGCTCAGGAATATCTATGATTATGATATAGATGTGAACTATCCCAACTTGCTACGCTAAAGTTGGGGCTTCTGAACTCACAGGGGAATGCCTCAAGACAGGCTTACGCCCACCTTTTAGTCTGACTTCCCCTCCTTCAGCAGCAGTCCTTCCAAGACCGATAATTGTCTGATGCCTTCTGCTCTAATATTCTTGCTGGCATTTTCATCACGGTCATGGTGCATTCCACAATTCGGGCAAGTCCACTTCCTAATATCTAATGGCATTTCTGACATTTGGTAGAGACAATTAGAGCAAGTTTTAGAACTAGGAAACCATCTATCAATTTCTACTAACAAACCACCTTTTTGTTGTAGTTTATAGTCAATAAAATTGACAAATATTCCCCATCCTACATCAGATATAACTTTAGCTAGATTATGATTACGTTTGCGCAGCATTCCGTAGGAAACCATACCCTTGATGTTTAGATTCTCAACAACAACTACTTGATTATCATTGACGATTTTTCTAGATAATTTGTGTAGAAAGTCTTGGCGGGCATTACTGATACGTTCGTGAACTCTAGCAACTAGCTGACCTGCTTTTTCTCTTGATTTACTTCCTTTTTCAAGTGCAGAGCTAATTTAGCTTGTTTTCTTGCTAAATTTCTCTCATGTTTTTTCAGGTGTTTAGGATTAGTATATTTTGAAGTTTTACTACCATCGTGGGTAACGCAAAAGTCTTTTAATCCAAGATCGATACCAACAACTTTACCAGTTAACACAATCTCAGGATTTTTTTGTTTAGTGTCGAACAACAATGAGGCATAATACTTTCCTGTCGTTGTTTTAGTAATAGTTACAGTTTTTAATTGACCGTTAAACAATTTATGAATTGAGGCTTTAATTACCGCGACTTGGGGGATTTTAACTCCATTCTCAACTACTTGAGTGTTTTGAGGATATTGACAGGATTGCTTCCCGCGATAAGACTTGAATCTAGGGTACTTAGCCCTTTTCTCAAAAAAGTTCTTAAATGCTTTGGTTAGGTTTAGTGTTGTTGACTGCAAAACTTGAGAATAACATTCTTTCAACCATGCAGTTTCTTCAGACTTTTTGAGCTTTGGCAGAACTTTATTGAGAGTAACTGGCTTAATCCCTTGCCTGTATGTTTATAAGTTTCATTGCACAGGTTTAAGGCATAATTCCACCACCATCTAGCGCACCCCATTATTTGACTTAGCTTTTGGGATTGCTCTGATGATGGGTAGATTCTGACCTTTATAGCTCTGTACAAGGCTTTCAGGACAACTATAGTTAACAGTGAACAATAATAGCATAAATTCTCTCCAAATGCGGAGGCTTAGTGGTTTTATATTTTGGGTAGTCCTGTATAGTAATGGTATTGAGTAAACTTGGTATAACATATAGTATGGCAATCAACTATATACCGAAAAAAACCGTGAGCGAGAGATAGCCCCTCGTTTTAACGGGGGGCAGTTGAGCAAGCGGGGGTTTTAACCCCCTGTATCATTTCCTATGTGTATTTTTCAGATATTTGGTGATTGTCTCCATATTGATTAATTGTTGTTATTTTGAATAAAATAAAGTATAATAATATAGATGAATTAACAAGTAAGTTCTGAGTATAATGTACGGTTGCCAACAAGTTTTGCTACACCCACATAAAGAAACTAAAGCTGTGTTGGAATTCATCTGCTCGGAAGTCAATAAACTCACTAACTGTGGAATTTACTATGGCCGTCAGCTATATTTTAAAACCCAGAGATTTATTGGTAAATACACCCTAGATAAAGAACTAAAAAGTAACTGGCATTTTAAAGCTCTCAGAGCGAATGTGGCTCAACAAGCATTACACAAAATATATGATTCATTTAAAGGGTATCAAGCTTTAATCAAAAAATGGTGGGCAGGAGAATTAGATAACAAGCCAAGATTACCTAATTACCGCAAAAAAGGCGGTCTAGAAGTAGCAGTTTATCCAGCCCGTTTTGTCAAATGTTTGGGCAATAAAATTAGATTGGGTTTAGGGAGACAAGTCAAAGCCTGGTTTGGTCTAGATAACATTACCATTCCCCTGCCCAGTAATTTGGATTTTAAAAAGATCAAAGAAATCAGAATATTGCCAAGAAATAATTGTTTCTATGCAGAGTTTGTTTATAAAATAAACCCAACTAAAGCTGTTGTTAATTATGGTAATGCTTTAGGGATAGATCCAGGATTAAATAATTGGTTGACTTGTGTTTCAACTACAGGAAAATCTTTTATTATTGATGGCAAAAAAGTCAAATCTCAAAATCAATGGTATCATAAGAGAATAGCAGCTCTTAAGAAAGGTAAAAATCAAGATTATTGGGACTCAGAACTAGGGCTGATAACAGAAAAGCGTGATTGCTTCGTTCCTCGCAACCAGATGAGAGATGCTATTAATAAAGCAGCACGTTTTATTATTAATTGGTGCTTCAAGAATGATGTAGGTGTAATTGTTTTTGGCTGGAATAAAAGGAATAAAGACTCGATTAATATTGGTCAGAAAAACAACCAAGAGTTGGTAATGATTCCCACAGCTAGGTTAAAAGATAGAATTGCTCAATTAGCTACCCAATATGGTTTAAAATTTATTGAAACTGAAGAATCTTACACTTCTAAAGCCTCTTTTTTAGACCAGGACTTTCTGCCTAAATTTGGTGAAAAACCCAACCAGTGGAAACCGTCAGGAAAAAGAGGAAAAAAAGGAGATGGATTAGGACGGGGACAATATCAAACAGAAAAAGGAGCAAAAATTAACAGTGACTGCAATGGTGCAGCCAATATTTTAAGAAAGGTAAGCTCACAGCTAAAGTTATCTTTAGTCAAGGTGCGTAGGGCAGTTTTGAGTATGCCAAAACGATATGATTTAACAAATTTATCTAAATCATATCGTAAGCAAAGTGAGGAGCGCGGTTTTAATCCGCTCCGAACAACCGCTTAGAATCCCCGTCTTTTTAAAGCGGGGAGAACTCAACATCTAAATCTTGAATCAGGTTTTAGGTTTAATTGAAAGGGGATTCAACTGAAAAAAGGTTTGAGCTGCGGAGGTGTTCAATAATTAATAATTAACAATTAATAATTAATAATTACCTTTTCTTCAAAAGAAGAGGATTGGTTAAAAGGAAATTTTTTTCTTCTCAAGGGGAGATTGGATATGGCTAGGTTTCTTTACCATCCCATCCTAACGGACTGCTCCGCAAACGACCGCTTTTTTCTCCTGGAAAGGAGAGGCTTTAAACCTTTATTTTTCGGTAAGTTTTAGATAAACTTTTCTCCTCTAGGACCTAAGACCTAATATGCCACATAAGACTTACTCACCTACGACCTAAAACGCAACACCTTCGGAGGATAGCGACGATATGACAGAACTAGAAATCCATACAACCCATATTCAAGTCCCCAATGGAGACCTTCAAATAGATTCCTATTTAGCACAACCATTAGGATCTGGTCCATTTCCAGCAGTAGTGGTGGTACAAGAAATATTTGGGGTTAATAACCATATTCGAGAAGTAACAGAAAAAATTGCCAAAGAAGGCTATGTGGCGATCGCTCCGTCAATTTACCAACGTCAAGCTCCTGGTTTTGAAGTAGGCTACACTGAGGAAGATTTAATATTAGGTCGCAAGTACAAAGAACAAACCAAAGCTTCGGAACTACTCAGCGATATTCAAGCTACTATTAATTATCTCAAAAGCTTACCTACTGTTAAACCAGATCAGTTTGGTTGTATAGGTTTCTGTTTTGGAGGCCATGTTACCTATCTAGCAGCTACTTTGCCAGAAATTCAAGCAACTGCTTCTTTCTATGGAGGTGGTATTGCCACTGGTACTCCTGGTGGTGGTGAACCTACTATTACTCTGACTCCTAAAATTAGTGGTACGATATATTGCTTCTTTGGTACAGAAGATCCTTTAATTCCTATAGAACAGGTAGACCAAATAGAGGCAGAATTACAGAAACATCAAATAAAGCATCAAGTATTTCGTTATCCAGCAGACCACGGTTTCTTTTGTGACCATCGTAGTAGTTACAATGCTCAAGCTACTGCTGATGCTTGGGTTAAGACAAAGGAACTTTTTAGTCAACAATTAATGAATAATTGATAATGGATAATGAATAGTGGATAATTGATAATTGATAATGAAAACTATCTTGAATTAGGGATTGCTGATTATACCTCAAAGTGTTTATAGATAAAAGTTTTAGCCTTTTTAGGTCTTGAAAAAGTACCAGCTTTTAGGTGCTAGAGATGCAAAAATTTAGCATTTTGGGCAAGATAGGAAAAGAAAATCAAGAGACGATTTTTCTGACT
>NZ_JAAHGT010000331.1 GCF_010672385.1 Okeania sp. SIO2F4 | reverse complement strand
CTTTCGGTTTTGTCTATCCCTATCATTTAATTTATTTATTATGTTATCAATCTACATAAATAACCATCTTAATTATTTATATTATTTTAATATTTATTTTTGACTCACAGACATAAAGATAAGGTGGGCAAATATTCAAAGTTTTAGCATCAGTAAATAATAATTTCAATTTGCCCACGAAAGAAAAATGGGAGAATGGGAGCTGCGATCTTTTAACTTGCAGAGGAAATTCGACTCAGCTTGTTTTAACAAGCGTGAATCTTAAAATAAACTTAGTTGTTCTCCATCTGTTCCTTTAAATTTGCGAGTGGGTTTAGATTTAGTCTTATGTAGGGGCGAATGGCCATTTGCCCCTACAACAGAAAACTCAGTTGTCTCAAAAAGGTTAAGCTAAGTAGGAGTTATTAATTGATTAGTTAATTGTTTTACTACTTTGACTTTTTGTTTGACTAACTCTCCAAAACTGTAGCTAAAACCATCATATTTATAGATATGACGACAATATTTATGGTTGAAATCAAAGGTTTGAGTTGATACGCATGAGTTTAAAGTTACCCTTTTTCCTAACAGCAATTCTGCTGCTTCCTGCTTCAATCTCGATCAAACTTTGGCTGGCGGAGCTATTTCTTGAGAACCACGTTCAAAGGCGATCGCCTTAGCAATAGATTCTGGTAATTCCTGCAAATCATCTGTATCTTGAGAACCACTTACAGGAGATACAAAAGTATAACAAGGGTCACATTCAGCAGTATCATAAACTTGTAGAATCCAATAGTCAGGACATCCTTCTATCCCTACTTCAACAATATACCAACTAGGTTCTTGTCGAGCATATCTAATAGTAAACCAATCTTTTTCTGTCTGGGGAACTTCCCAATCATTACTCAAAAAATCAATTGCTAATTCTTCTGCTTCTTTTTGAGAAAACATAATATTAATTATTGATAATTAGGTGCTATGTTTTAGTTTAAGTTTAATTAGATTCAGCGAAAGGAGAGTAGGGTTAGGGGAGAATAGGGATATTTGCCACTTATAGAAATGCTTAACATATTAAGCAGATTGCTATACATTAATACTGTACTTGAGCGATACTTAAATTATTAAGTAATTAACATAAGCTGAAGAAAATTTTTGCTAATTATTAGCCAGTAGTCTGTTAATTATTCTTATGTGTACGGACGTTGCATGCAACGTCCCTACTACTCCCCCACTCTCCTACTCCCTTAACGAGAAACTGTGGTCTAAAGCCTCCCCTTTTAAAGGGAAAAAAGCGGTCGGAAAGCGGAGCATTCCGTCAGGATGGGATGGCGAGGTCTCCTCGCTTGCCTCCAATCGACCAAGAGAAGAAAAAATTTTTCCTTTGAGTCCATCCTATTCTTTTCAAGGAGAGGTAATAATTAATTATTAATTATTAATTATTAATTATTAATTGTTGAATCTCCTACTTCCTGCCTCAATATACAGGTTGAAAAGTTTTTGAGAAATGCTGTTACTGTGCAGGAACTTCCGAAGCATTGGGGTCAGGATATAATCCTAATTGTTTCGCTAATTCACGAGCAAGATGGAATAAAAATTTAGCTCCATCTTGATTTCCATGATGAATTTGTGCTTGACCTACTTGCATTAAAACTGAAACAAAACCAGCATCAACCAGCTCAATATTTTCATCTAAAACATCAGGTTCTTTGCCATTTGGGCATTTAACTAATTTATCAATTAATTCATAATATTGTTCTTGTTTTTGTTCGTCCATGATAATTTCCTTTAATGTTAATTTTTCTATTTGAACTTCTCCACCAAATTATTACTATTTGATGTTGATTATCTTTAATTAATTAGTGATGGGTATAAATTCCCTACTAATTTATTCTGACTCCTTCTTTAAAGCCTACCTTTTACTCTCAAAACTGTTTATAATTTCTTGCAAAACCTTTTCAGCAGAATGCTGAACTACAGATGAAAGTTCTAAACCAAAATCTAAATTTTCAGCTTCTATTAAATAGACAATTACATCTTTAGGAAAATCCTCCTGAAAGATTTTTCTACCTACTGCTAGAGCATTATCCCAACGAAAATCATGCAAACTATAACTAGGTTCTGGCAATGCTTCCAACTCCGAACTAGGAACCTTAAATATTGCACCTGGTTCCGAACCTGTCGCACTAGCATCTACAATAATTAATTGCTGAGTACCCCGCGCTTGAAACATTACTTCCATTCCCGCAGTACCGCAGTCATAAACTCGGACATGAGGAACAGGATATGCAGCCAAATATTGTTGCAGGTGTTGAGCAATAATTACTCCCACCCCATCATCACTACGGTTAAGATTACCGCAACCGATAATTGTCAACATTATGTATTTGTTAAATGGGGTCTAGATGTGCTGAAAAGTAGATTTTGTCTAGTTTATTAACTTCACGTCCTCAACAATAACCCATTTTTTCAACCATTTTTGTAACGTGGTAACATATAATAGAAGTCAAAAGTCAGAAGTCAGAAGTCAGAAGTGAATAAGAAAATATTTAGATTCTTATATAGAGTCAGGTTGAACAGTCGTCATTGTGACGATAGGAAGCAATCTCAGAGGTGCCCGGAGATTGCTTCCTTCCACTCCGTTCTAGTCGCTGCGGACTGAGCTATAGTAATTATCCGGATTCTATATTAGCGATCGCCTTGCTTACTGCTATTTTGAAAAAAAACACTACCATTGAATTATTAAAAAGATAATGATTATTAGAAAAGCTTTAGATTCAGATTTAGAAAATATACTGTCTGTCGAACGTGCTGCATTTGGTTCAGAGGATGGGGCTGAAATTGTGCAAAAGCTTCTTGGGGACGATAGCGCAAAACCAATTGTTTCTCTAGTTGCTTTCCAAGAAGATAGAGCAGTAGGACATATTTTTTTCAGTAGAGCTACTCTGGAACCAAATGTTCCGTTATCACTTTCAATTCTAGGTCCCCTTGCCGTTGTTCCCGATGTTCAAAAACAAGGTATTGGTGGTAAACTCATTAAAAACGGATTAGATATTTTATCGGAATCTGGAGTAGACCTCGTTTTTGTTCTTGGTCATCCCACATACTATCCAAGACATGGATTTATACCAGCAGGTAATCTTGGGTTTGAGCCTTCCTATCCCATACTCGCAAAAAATGCGGATGCTTGGATGGTTCAAGAATTGCGTTCGGGAATAATTGGAAATTTTAGAGGAAAAGTTATCTGTGCAGATAGTTTGAATGAGCCACAATATTGGCACGAAGAATGAAGTCAGAATTTAGAAAGCGGTATTAGAATAGTCACTCTAGTAGATGAGACTTGCGTGGTTGACGAGCAAAAAAGGTGAAAATCAAAATCAAAATTGCCAATATCAAACAACCATAAAGACCAGGTTGGTAAGAACCTAATTTATCTTTAAATATAGCCAAAAATGAAGGTCCTATTGCACTTGCTATGACCAGAATCATCATCTGAAAACCAGAAATAGAACCTAAATAAGTTCTGCCAAAAAAACGCGGTAAAGCCACTGCTGATAAAGTACCAAAACATCCCGAAGTAATTCCAAACCCCACAATAGTTAAAACCCGAAATAAAGGTACGCCAAAATTAGTAATAGCAGCAACACCTATTATCTGACCTAGCATCATTACCGTGAATAAGTATTTTAGAGGAACTCGGTCTGCTGCTATCCCCATTAAATAACCAACAATAGTAGATACAACTGCCTGGGGTAAAAATATACTTACTGCCTGCATTTGAGATAATTCAGCTTCTGCACCAATATCAACGATATGGAAAGTAATACCTGTAAATATCAAAGCTTGTGAGGATAAAGCTAATGTCACTACCCAAAACATAATTGTGCGTAGTGCTTCAGCGCGGGTAAAATCTTGTAAATTGTTATCAGATGAATGTTTTGTATCAAAGGAATTTTGAGTATGTTTTTTTCCATCCATCAATAAACTGCATTCCTCTGGGTTATCGCGATAAAAAAACCATCCTATTAACCCCATCCCCATACCCACAACTACTGCCATTGCTAACCAAGTATTTCGCCAACCTAAAATATCAATCAATGAACTCATAGTTAGGGGTGCAATGGAAAAACCAAAACTTACGAATACACCTGTGATACCAGAGACAAAACCCCGGCGACGGTCAAACCATTTACCCAGGGTTGTGCGACTGGTCATAGTTAACATACCTTGACCGGAAAAACGCAGACAGACAAAACCTAATACCAATATTACTAAGGCAATAGTTGAATAGGGAATTATGGGAAATGTGTTATTGATGATGGTAGCTAGGCGATCGCTAAAACTGAGGTAACACAAAGTTAAAGCTAAACCTATTGATGCACAAACAACTGTTACTCTTGCGCCAAAACGATCCAGCAGCACTCCACCATAAGGTAATATTAAACCACTGGTTAAAGTACCGATAAAATAGGCATTGCTCAATTGTAACCGTGATAGACCAGTGGCAGCTAGTAAATGGTCAGTGAAAGCACTCACCCCAATAGTTTGACCGGGGGTACTCATTATTACCCCGATGGTACAAACAATTAAAATTATCCAACCATAGAAAAATGGGAAATTTTTAGGGGCAAAAGGATAATTAGGCTCTAACAGATTTTTGGGACTAACTTTCAACATAATTATGATTTTTACGGAAAAATGGTGGTCTAAGAACTTGTTTGAAAAGTATGAATTTTGATTTATATCCCCCCTACCCCCCCTTGAAAAGGGGAGAAATACAAGGTCAATTCCCTCTTATTAAGAGGGATGCGCGGGGAATCGATGACTTCTCAAACAACTTCTAAAGCCTCCCCTTTTAAGGGGATAAAAAAAATATTCCTGATGTTAATCTCGATGCTTTCCTACGGAATGCTGCGCAAACAGCTAGAGGCACTGTTAACGCAGTTCCTCCGGAGGAGGCTAATTGAAATGACCAAGCAAAGATTCATCCTTTAATCTGACAACCCCTAATTATTAATTATTAATTATTACTTATCTAAAGCTTTATCCCACTCTAACTGATGAGCTAAACCATACTTAATAAAATCTTCTGTTTTAACTCGATCGCTTTTACCAAAAACTCCTAAACTATAAGGATTATCTTCCATACGTTGTCTAACTTGCTCTTGTTCAAATTTTACTACTTCTTCTCTAGGGCGATCGGGTTTAAAAAAGTCTACAACTAAAACTACTCTATCATAATTAGTGTAATTGTGGGGACAGTGTGGATAACTATGGTCTAAAATCATAAACTTGCCTTCTTGCCAGTAAAGTTGATCGTGACATATTTTCATTGCCACATCCCCTTCCGGTACTATTAATCCCAAATAACCACGATTTGTATGATGGTTATAATTGACATGAAGCTTAATATCTAAACCAGGATGAAATATACCAAAATAAACATTTCTGAGAATATCATCATTGCTTGAATTAATTTTTTTAATCGCTTCAGCCAAACTAGGAAAATATTTATCTCTTAATATCAGAACTTTTTCTAATACATCGTTTAATT
This sequence comes from Okeania sp. SIO2F4, assembly GCF_010672385.1. Lineage (GTDB taxonomy): Bacteria > Cyanobacteriota > Cyanobacteriia > Cyanobacteriales > Microcoleaceae > Trichodesmium. Next base: position 3,957 of record NZ_JAAHGT010000331.1, on the reverse strand, counting down.
CATAATCAGGATACTGTATTTGATGAAATTTAAGATATTCTTCAATAAACATACCTTGAAATAAAATCCCAAAAGCACTGTATTTTCCATTACCTTTAGTTTTAATTGTTTGACTTTTAGGACCCATTACATCATAAGTAAACTTTAATTCTTGTTCAGAGGTATTGTCAGTAAAACTTGTAAATTCATCTTTAATTTCTAGCCAGTTATCTTGAAAACTTTTGAGAAAAGGAAATTGCTTTGGATCTAGATGATACTCATTATAATTTTCCATTGTTTTTTCTATTCCTAAAAATGAGCAAGGGTTTTTCAATTTTGACAGAATTTAGACAATACACAACTATCCTCAATATTATAGTACCTTTCCATGATATTATCCTGTCATAGTCATCAATAACCAGTAATATATAAGTTGTATAATTGTCTGTCAAATTTAATATATTGTTGAGCGTGTTAAACCACCAAGAAATTATCTCCAAATTATCAAGTATCAAAACAGCCATCGCCCCAATGACCTTAGCTATTTTAGTAGGGTTTATATTCGACTGGCTAAACTTTCCTGTAGGTTGGTTGCTCGGTCCAATGATTACTGGAATTATCTATGCAATTATTAAAGGTAGTCCCCAACCATTACCCAGAATCATAGTTATGCTGGGTAAAGCGATCGTTGGTATTGCTACAGCATTTCGCTTTTCCCCAGAAACAATTAGTATAGTTACCACTTATGCTATTCCTGTGGTGGGATGTATTTTGCTCACTGCTGCTTTAAGTATGTTTAAGGGCTATCTGTTGTCTGTATGGGGTGGAGTTAGTCGCCCTACAGGTTTTCTGGCATCTATTCCTGGTGCTGCTTCTGCTATTGTTGCTATGAGTGAAGAATTAGGTGCAGACCCTATTGCTGTTACTATCCTCCAATATTTGCGAGTGTTGTTAGTGGTATTCATTGTACCGACTGCTACCATCTTGATGTTTCCTGCTATTGACCAGACTCAGACCACAAGTTTTTTATTGGCATCGGGTAAAACCACCATACCCATGTTTTGGAATTTATTAATAGTAGCAGGATGTTGTGGTTTAGGAATTTGGGGTGGAAAACAATTACGTTTGCCTTCATCTGCTTTCTTAGGTAGCTTTATTGTTGGGTTGACTACTTTGTGGGGAACGCCATACCAATTACAGGTTCCCCAATGGTTATTTGCTGTGGGGTTGTTGCTAGTAGGGATTTTTATTGGAGTTCAGTTTGACTGGGAAAATGCTCGAAAATTGTGGAAAGCTATTTTAGTTGAGATCGTACTGGTAATAATTTTAATTATGGGTTTCTTTGTGGTGGGTTATGAATTTCATCAATTTACTCAGGTCGATCTAATTACTTCTATGTTAAGTTTTACCCCTGGAGGAATAGAAGCGATGATTGCAACAGTTAATGAATTAGGTGGTGATGCTGGTTTAGTATTGGCGATTCAACTAACTCGAATGTTAACTATTATTTTAATTGGCCCTGGGTTAACAACTTTGATAGCTAAGAAAATTAAACGTACTAATATTGTCTCAGAATAGTAATATCAGGACTTACGCAAAAAATAAAATTATACACCATCTGTAGGGGTTAACGGCTGTTAACCCCTAGCATCTCTCTCTTGTCATTCTAGGAAATTATGAGTCGTGTTAATTTAAAGGAATAGGAATAGTAGGCTTTACTGATTCACGTTCATGTAATTTATTAAACCAGTTTTTTAAATTATCATATTGCAAAACCCAATCTTCATTCAACCGAAGATTATAGTAACCAAAAGAGCATAATGCTGCTACATCTGCTGCCGTCCATTCTTCATCACTTAACAAATACTTAGATTTAGCTAATTGTTGCTCAAAAACTGGTAAGAGATTATTAATGGAAGTTTCTAATTTTATTCGATAGAAAGTAGGCTCTAAATCATTTATCAAATTTAGCCTCCATAAATTGATAATATTATCCCCTAAATTATCTGCTAACTCTTCCCATTTACGACATTCAAGTTTTGCCTGGGGATGAGTAGGATAAAAATTTGGTTCTGGGTAAGTTTCATCTAAATACTCAGCAATTAATGTAGAATCCCAAATAACTGTACCATCTTCTTCTACAAATACAGGTACTTTACCAATGGGAGAAATTTTTATAAATTCAGCAGGTTTGTTCCGTAGGTTAACTTCTTTGAGTTCATAATCTAAATTTTTTTCTGCTAATAATATCCGAATTTTTCTAGAAAAGTTTGATTGTGGATGATAATATACAATTCTCTTCATTGATATACTTCCAAAAAAGCTTTCAATAAAGTTTACCAGAAAATTTGTTTTTTTAACTATATGTTATTGTTATTTACAGATATTATAGGGAATTAATTATGGGCTGGTAACTACTGTGATTAGTTATTAGAAATTTAGTAGTAATAATTAATCTGATGGGTATGGTTAGGGTGGGCAAACATCAAGTCTATTAACTACTAATATCAATCACCACATTTGCCCACCTCTACAAAAAATTATCTTAATTAATCGCTATACCCAAATGTTCTGATTTGTAATAGTGTATCTGGAAAATTACTCGCATTTGAGAATGTCACTGAGCTTTGTGGTACGACTTGATAAATTCTTCTTTCACTATTATATGGGGGTATTAGTATGGGGTTGTCAATATCACTGTTAACTACAGCTTCATATTCAGGTGAGTAATTGCTGAAAGTAACATCTATGAAGTTAACTCCATATGGAGGTATATCCTCAAATAACAAGTCTCCAGATAACGGCAACTCTGTTACACATTCTGGCTCTTGTTCTAAAAAACAATAATATTCATCTGCCATTGCAGGGCTGGGAGAAACTACTGCAAAAGATAGTAAACAGACAAGAAATGCAACGATGACTTTGCCCAATGCTTGTTTCATTTTTATTACTCCGTAAGTAACTTTGTGTGAGAAGGTTTTCTCCAATCACAGACTATAACAAACTGTATTAGATTGACTATTATTTAGATTTTCTTTATATTTTAGAAGTTTAAGAAATCCATGATTGATTATATTAAATCCGCTAATTGTAGATATATCTAATAACCTCATAATCAGGATTTTAAGCTATTAATTGTGAGGTTATTACACCGGATTTTATACTACTAATATTAACAACTACATTTACCCACCATACTATTTTTTTTGATTTTTAACTTTAATTATTCTAATAATTCCAATTTCTTTTTTGCCCACTTCCATAGTTTTTTATACCAATTCCCATGGATTAATACTATAATTGGGTAATACTTCAGTAATTAATCAAATTATACATATAAATTTTTTTTTTGCTAGTTGTAGCTAATTTAATATTAATTATTATTATGTTAATTTCTACCCCACTCCCCTACTCCCATGCTAAACATACAGGTAGAAAAGTTTTTTATAAATGGTATTATCTGGGTCATTTTTTGCTCTCTTTTGTAATAGTAGGAGAGTTTAGGGATGGTCTAGATATTGTCGGGCGATCGCCTCTAATGCAGTTTGTCGAGGATTGTTTTAATAGTCTTTTTTAAAAAAGTAACTTTTCATGTTTCGGATTTAGTATGACTATTTCTTACAATGCTTCTTGCCGAACATAGTTATGACTATCTGATATGAAATCCGCTTATATACTTACTGTATAAATAGGATGGCAATCTACGATATTCAATTTCTCCGTTACTCGGTTAGCATAAATATAGACAAAGTTATTGCTAAGTACCTGGACAGAATTAATTTAATATTTTGGCGGTGGTAGGCAAGAGTTAATAGGTAAAAGCTAAAGGGAATATAGCCAATTAGTAAATACACGGCAAATATACAAATAATTTTGTCTACCTACTTAAATTTTTGGAAATAGATAATGTCAGAAACTTTAGATTTTGATTTAGTTATTAAAAATGTACGAGTGGTGCGTCCAAATCATAATTCGAGA
>NZ_JAAHGT010000330.1 GCF_010672385.1 Okeania sp. SIO2F4 | reverse complement strand
TCGCAATTTTGGTCCAGTAAGAGCCAAATTAATTATCAACCCACTAACTACCCTAACTTTCCTGATTGGTTTACCATCAATGTATGTACCATTGCTACCTAAATTAATAATTTCCCAATCGCGATGATTAGCTTTTAATTCAACATGATAACGAGAAACTACAGAACTATAAACAACCACATCATTATCTGAGCAACGCCCAATCTTAATGACAGGTTTATGATCGAAAGTCCAACTTCTGACTGGCATAGACTGAAGTGGATGTAGCAGTGTTAGTCTAATCACATTTGCTATTTAATATTTTTAGTAGAGCACCTGAGACAATTTTAGATTATTTAGTTTTTATCGTGGTTTTTAGGTAGATGAACTACAGAGTAAACACTACAACCATTGTCGGGACCAACCATAGTTAGTCCCAACTGTGGTCTAATATAATGAAAATAGCCGTAATTTGTTTGGCTCGATCTCTTCTTAAGGTACTAGATACTAAGACTTTGGCCTCTTTGTTGCCTTGTTAGGAGGAACTTTCCTCACAGACTACTACGAGAATGCTTTTTATGTCCAGCAGCTGAACCATAATATATGTAGGACTTCTCCATCGAAGAACTTAATTATAGGAAGACTTGAGCTAAGGATTTTAATCAACCCCCAATCTAAACTTGAGCTAAGAAATTTGAAACAGGAATGAAACCAAGTCTCCTTTGCCCAAAGATATCCGATCACCTGGTCTTAACTTATGTCTATTTCCTTTTGTCAAAGGAATGTTGTTAACATAAGTACCATTAGAACTACCAGTATCTTCAATATAATAACTATCTCCTTCTACTCTAATATCAGCATGACTACGAGAAACCACCTCAGAGTCAGGAAATCCTGAAACATCAATATCTGGAGGTACTCGGTCATTGGGTTTACCTATATGAATCACGGATAAATTAACTGGCAATTCAATATCTGTATCTGTTCTGATATGAAACAACTTGGCCGACTGTTTTTGCAACTGGGTCTTGGCCGGAATTGCTTTTCCCCCAGTCGGAGATGGAGAACTTACTTCAGGGATAGCAACAGGTGTGCTAATAGCATTAATGGTTGGTGGGACTTCCTCTTCTTCAATAGAAACTGGAGTATTAGGGTTGCTAGATTTTTCTAAATTGACTCTACCAGATACCAAAGGCTCTGGTGTCACTAATGGCTCTACTAGGTCTAGGTCAGGTATATCTACTGAGGGTATATCTGTATCTGGTGTAGATACAGGTGATACTATAGTTGGCATCACTGCTGGATCTGTTTGGGATAAAACTTGACCTTCCTCTTTACCAGCAGCAGCTTTCAGATCAAAGCCACATTGACCACAAAAGGCAGCATCAGCTTGAACTATTGCCCCACAGTTAGTACAATTTGTAGTTACTGGTAAGGGAGTATAGCAAGCTTCACATTGGGTTGCTCCATCAGGATTCTGATGATTGCAATTGGGACAGACAATCATTTATCTTCTCCTTGCTATCGGTCAGTTGACATCCTCCCGACGTTGCGCCCCTGCGACAACGCGAGATTCCTAACCATCACTATAATGGGCTTTCTGCTTCATAGCACCCACCTCCAAGGTCCTTCCCTCTTTTCGGTCTTATGGTCGCTCCACAGACAAGTCAGCGCCGCAAAAGGGGGTCTCACCCATGAGTTACTGGCGCTGACACTGCTAGCCCAGCAGCCTAAATATTTGAACAAAAAACTTTTTGTTATATGTGTTGAGTTCAAGTATGGAGTGTTCCCAGTGACTATTCCTCTTCCCCGATCTAACGATCTTTCTGCGGTGTTACCAAAATTAGTAATCTTTGTCGGTTAACCTGTCTGTTCGTATACGTTCGGGCGGGTTAGTAACCAGTTTAGTTATACCACAAGATTGATTGGTTTTCCCATCCCTCTGCTTCCTTATAGAAAAGTGCAGCTCTTCAACCAACGTTTAGCTGACCTGCCAATTAATCTCACACCATAATTGTTATTTGGTGTGAGATTAATTGGCGGTAAATTAGTGGGACTCGATGTCCCGTTAATTTACAAATTTTATGTTATCTCAACGTTGGTTGAAGACCCGCGCTCTCCCGGAGGGGAGCGTCGGGATGAAAACCAATCAATCTTGCGGTTTTTTTTGGAGTGTGCTACTCTACTTAAAGGCTGCTGGGCTAGCAGTGTCAGTCTGTGGAGCGACCGTAAGACCGAAAAGAGGTTCGGCCTTGGAGGCAGGTGCTATGAAGCAGAAAGTCCCTATCAGTGATGTTAGGGAATCCCGCGCTGTCTCGTAGAGCAGCGTCGGGAGGATGTCAAGTTATGATAGACCCCAAGCTGGTTTGAGTTAACAACCGCCAGCGATGAATAATGAAAATAAAATAAGATTAGGGGTTATATCCCAAGATATCTAGTAATCCGTTGGGAATGTAAAATCTTGTTGCGCTACTAGGTGATCCGCTTTTTTTATTTGCCAAAAGGGCGGCGTTTGATCCCGTCCTTAAAGCTCGCTCTTGTCCGATGCAATGGCAGGACTGCGAAGCGAGAAGCCCACATTATACCGAATGGTTAGTGTGGGAGTATGTCACTTGTTGACCTCAACAATACTTGATAATTTGCTTCTTCTAGATTTGTTTGAGATTAATCACTGCTCAAATATTTACCGACAAATTGGGTTTAAAGCCTCCCCCTTTGAGCTATCTTGACAAAATAGAGAAGTTATGTAATTGCCCTTAACTGGATATTTCGGGAGAGTAAATGTATTTAATTAGAGGCTTTTCTCCCCCCACCTCCCCATCTCCCCAACCCCCCCTATCTCTCTATCAGAGCTCCGCACCTTTAGGTCGGAGAGTATGTCAAACCAGTCATTAACCACTGTAATTCCCCTTGAGGCTGGATCAGACGACTAGGATAATTCATATTATCAGCTTTTTCTGCAAATACTTGGTCTAATGCCTCTTGTTTATCTGCACCAGCAACTAGAAATATAACGCCACGAGCCTGATTAATTAATGGAACTGTGAAAGTTAATCGCGGTTGGCCATCTTTATTGCCTACGGTAATTAGGCGATCGCTTACTTTTAACGCATCTGTATAAGGAAATAGGGAAGCTGTATGACCATCACCTCCCATTCCCAGTAAAATCAAATCAAAGCTGGGAAACTCTCCTGTAGGGACTTGAAAAAATTCTCGCAAATGAGCATCATGGCTTGAGGCATCAGCTTCCGGGTCTCCCGCCCCTGTTTCCATAGGATGAATATTTGTTGGTGGTATGGGTACTCGATCTAGCCAAGCTTCCCTGGCCATTCTTTGATTACTATCTGGGTGGTCAGGAGCTACATAACGTTCATCGCCCCAAAATACATGAATTTTATCCCAAGGCAGATTTTGAGTTGCTATTGATTCATAAAGTGGCCTTGGAGTATTTCCACCAGCTAAAGCTATTGTACATTGGCCACGTTCTGCGATCGCTGCTTGAATTTTAGATAAGCAAATGTCCAAAGCTTGTTCTAGCAACTTTTCCTTATTTGGCAACAATTTAACCTGTTTGTCCATTTTGTTTCTGTTATGATTTAATGTGTGTACTCAATTTAAAGATATAGCACTAAGCATTTAGGTGTTTGACATTGGTAAATCTCGTTTGTGGAGCATTTCCCCAGGAAAAACTCTCTGAGAGATTACTTTTAACTTTTGACTTTTTACTTTTGAGTTGCGCGTAGCGCTATAGTTATTGTTTTTAAATTTGGGTATCGGAGCTATACTATGGCAACTTGTCTTTAGATGTCAGTTTACCTCGTTACACTCAAGTAATATTAGTATTTGCTAGCTAAAGGTATTTAAGCTACAATAATTAAGGAGCGATAAATTTAGTAGTGAACAGTCATTTCAGTTAGCCTCCTGGGTCTTCAACAATTAATAATTAATAATTAACAATTACCTCTCCTTGAAAACGGATAGGATTGATTAATCATGAAAAATTTTTCTTCTCAAGGGTAGATTTGATATGGCTAGGTTTCCTCAGCATCCCATCCTAGGTCATGCTCCGCAATTCAAGTCGGCGACAGCGGAAACGACCGCTCTCCTGGTCGATTGGAGCCTAGCGAGGAAACCTCGCCATCCCATCTTAGGTCATGCTCCGCTTTCCGACCGCTTGTTTCTCCTAATTAGGAGAGGCTTTTTACCTTAATTATTCGGTAACTTCGTTTTTTATGTCGCGTAGTGAAACATTACCTCTGCTTGAAACCAGAGGTTTGAAATACTGAATCGAACATTTTTTTCACCCCCTTAAAATGGGAGGCTTGATACCTTATTTTTTGCTCAATAATTTATTTCTTCAGTAAAAAATAACATTTGTTGACTTTGGCTCAGGTCTGAATCATTTCGTAATATTTAATTAAATTTTCATATTACCAACAAAAATTATTCCAATATCACTATATTTACCTAGTAAAGTTTCCAAATATCTTCATAAGGGAAATATATAGCTTAGGTTATATCTGGAAATTCACTACAGTTTTTTGACTCCCTAGTTCCTCGGCATTAAAAAGTAATTTGGAAATAATTATATTCATGTTAATTTAGTAGTATGACTACAAAAATGAAATTATCTTACTGTAACTAAAGAACAGACTAATGTAGTAAAAAAAATAATAAATGAAGGAACAAAACCTATGTCTGATAAGAAAAAATTACCTAATTCCATACGCTACTTCCGAGCCAGATTTAGTCATTTGACAAAGCCCTTAGTTTGGGGGCCGATTGGAGTAGCTTCTCTAGTTATATTATTTGCTTGGGAATTATCAGTTCATCCAGAATGGTTAACCATTGAAGATGATGATAATTCAGTATCAAACGGCAATACTATCACTGAAACTTTATCTCCTGAAGAAGTTTCTGTTATGAGCGATATTGGCAATTCCTCAGTTTTAATAGAAGAGTTAAAAACTGCTCAACAACTGCAAATTAATCCTCCAGTAAGTTCTCAGAAAAATTTATTGGATAGATCCCAAAGAAAAACAAAAAATACATCTGTTACGAATAAAAAAGAAGATTTAGCTAACCCTCTGCCCAAAATTAATATTTACGGGGGAGTACAAACTAATGATTTGCCTTCTACAAATCAACTGCCAAAGACAAAATTGTCAACTTCTCCTCTGTTACGCAGTATGAATTTATTCGACGGAACAAACCAGGAGGAAAAAAAAGAAAAACCTGTCAATGCTCTACAGAATGCTATGGATGAGTACTTGCGTTCTAAAAGTAAATCTCAATCTCCCTCAAATTATCAGTCTCAAACAAATAATATTAACCTTTACCCAACTGAAATTAAGCCAAGGGATATTAAACCTTCTCCCATTCGGAATATACCAACATCCAATATTCCTAAATCTCAGGAAAGAAGTAATTATAATCCGCCTTTACCAGCCATAAATGTTACTCCTCCAAAACCTTACTATACTGATTTATCAGGTGGAATAAATCAAACGAATAACCCAACTAATTTACCAGGGTATAACTATACTTACAGACAACCTACTAATCTAAATCTCCCTCCATTAATTCCAGCAGTACCTAATAGTTTTGCCAATAATCAAAATGGAGTAAATGGAGTTAATAATTGGGGAGTGCCTAACTATTACAACAATCAAAGATATCCACAAAATCAACAACAACAATATAATTATGGAGTGAATCCTAATCAGGTAAATCCAAATGTACCACAACCTCCTTCAAACAATCCTTTCTCCAGGCGTAATAATAGTTTTTATAATCGTGGATATAGCCAGCGTTGGCATAATCCTTTTTAGGAATTAGAAATGATTAAAATATTTTAATTTGGGGTGATTAAAGTCACATATAGCATTTCTCAAATTGGCGAGATATACAAGTTTGAGATTTTAGGAAATAGGGAATAGAAACAAATACTTTACCTCATTCATAACAGAAATGCTATATCACATACATAGGCTCTATAGTTTTAAGCTATCGGCTAGCCTTCTGCGAAGGAACTGCGTTAACAGCTCAAGTTTAAACTATTGATTGTCAAGGATTTTAATTTTATTAATGTCTTAATACTTTTTTGTAGTGTTATCTTGAAAAGATTTTAGTTAGGAAAGGCAAGAGTTTTTTTAAGTGTGATAGGAGTAAAAGTTTTTACAGTATTCTGAGTTTCATAAGTGCATTAGTTTTGAAGTAGTGCCACTTATTTATTGCATTTTATCAATCGATCATTTTCATCAAGCAAACAAAAAATTATCCCATTAGCTATGAAAGTAAGAGAGTAGGGAGTAGGGAGTAGGGAGTAGGGAGTAGGGAGTAGGGAAGAAATTGAACAAGTCAGGGAGTGGGAAGTAACAAGTTAACTATAGGAGTACAAAAATTGGGATAATTTATTTTTTGCTATTCCCCAAAACCTTGATTATATAGTAATCGCTATTACTAAGTATCTAAAGGTAATTAATTGCACACATCTATTCTCTGTAATGCCTATAAAATTAGGGTTTTAGTATTGCTAAAATTGCAATTTATTTTGTGTGCCTACTTAGGGCTTGCTGATTAAATATCAAAGTATTTACATATAAAGGTTTGAGCCTTTTTATGGTCGAAAAAAGTGTCAGGTTTTCAGTTGAAAACGCTCAAAAAGTTAGGATTTTGATAGACTTGGGCAAAAAAATTACTCTCCTACTCCCCTACTCCCTGAAAAGACTTTTTCAGCAAACCCTACTTATTAAGACATTCTCAAACTATGAAATTTAATCATAGTAATAATTTAATTTCTGATTTCAGTTATACCTACTCCTTAAAGCTGATAATTTATTCAGCAATTACTACATAATTTTGATGATTTTAAGGATTATCCTGAGTCAATTTTATCAACTCATTTTTAATACATGATGTTGGTAGTAATGCTATTCGCTTACTGGTTAATACAGTACAAATTTCCACAGTAGTTGATAAAGCAGGGATAAGATTTTGCTCCAGTTGATAAACAATTGAATCTGTTAAATTATACTGACGAATTAATTCTTTATCGGCTACATATCTAGGGTCATAAGCTGTTAGATCGAGCAACCAAAAATCAACCCCATAATTCTGAATAAAGTTATTAACTTCTTCTGGGTTAGGAGTATATTGAGCCTGAATTAAATCAATAGATTTTTGACTAAATTGACTATAATATCCCACATGATAAGGTAGGCTGTATTCTTGCGCGACTAAAGTAGAACGTTGAGCAAAAGTGGGAATATTATCTGATTCTTTGGATATGGAAGCAATTAATGTATCTTTAGGTTGTGCTAATAAATATTCATATAGTTCTATTTCTTTGCCTTTAATATAGGATTGATTATCTATGGTTAGGTCTTGAGAAAAAGGAATAATACTCAATAATACTAATAACAAAGTTGTACATCCGAAATATATTCCTTGTGGGAAAGTTAAACCATTTTCTAGCTGAGAAATAATTTGCTTTAAATAATTATCTAACCAAATTATTAAGGCAATACTAGCAGCTATTGCCATCATTACTCGCATACTATGATAAATATATCTGTTGGGAAAATGAAGCTGAAATAAAAAGATATGAGCTAGAAAAAATAATCCTACTGATGCTATGAGAATTTGAATTAATATTCCTACTTTGTCAGAAACTTGTTTTGCTAGAGTAAATTTTTCTTTTCTAAGTAAAAAAGGTAATAGTAATGAAGTTATAGCCAGTGGTGAAAATAATCCCAAAAATAAGATACCACTCCTCGGTCCTGTGAGCCAAAAAACTAAGGGATTATGATGAAAAAAGAATGCTCTGCCATATTTACCATCACCATAATTGAAAATAGGTTGTATTTTGGCGGCGGTAGTAGTAATAATTGGTCCGAACTCTGTAGCAGAAAATTTGTATGGTAAAAGTATTATTGCAGCAGTTATTATTCCTCCTAAGCAAAGCCAATAATTTAATTTAATTGAGGTAAACTTTAACCGCTTTTGATGATAATCGAATAGTCGAATAGTTAGGATGGTTAGTGATAGTAAAACTGTGTGGGGATAAAAAATTGCTTGGAGAGCGATCGCTACCAAAACAGGAAATAAGGAACTTCGGAGTAAGTAATATAAGAAGGCTAAAAAAAGTGGATAGAAAAATGCTCTGGGAGTAGCAGAAACTAAGTCATCTTCCATCCATAAAGTTTGGTTTAAAATGAATGAACTAAAAAATCCGACAGCGGGAATTGGCAGAATTTGTAAACTGACTCCAAAGCAGTAAATTGTAGAAATTAATCCGAGAAATATTGGTAATAATTTACCTAAAAAAATTGGGTCGATGCCTAGAGATTTTATTAACCAATAAAAGCTTTTATAACCCCAAGGTGCTACTGACTGAAAATAGTCAGCAATTAAATCTTCAGGAAATAATTCCGAATCTAAAAAACGACGCATCCAAAATATATGTTGTCGTGCATCATCTTGAATTATATATTTAGTTTCAAAGGCAGCTTTCAGAGATTCAATACCATAAATTAATACAACTGCTATACTTAAACCCAACCAAAATATCCTGCTTCGATTTATTAGAAATTTATGTAATTTCAATAAAAATGTACGGAAATTTTGTTTAGAGAATAAAAGATATGACATATTTTATTAGAGACTAGCGATACTATCAGAAATAATATGATTGCTGATTATTGTTTGGCGTTAATCCTTTCTTTTAAAAATTAGAAGAATTATAAATTTTGAATAATGAAGTATTCCTATAACTAGGCTTGGGCTTTATTTCTTTGCTAAAATTCTTAAAATTTAATCACTTATTACAACTAAGCTTTAAATTTAGATGAGTTCTAAAAATGAGGGTTCTCGAACACAAATAATTGTTGCTATTATTGGTAGAAGTGCAAATAATAGCTGCATTAATAGGTGCAGATTTTCAATACTGTAAATTGAGTGCTATTAGGGAGATAAATTTGCTTCAATAATTAGGGAAAAAAAATAGAATGTACAAGCAATAGTCAACTTTGTAAACCTCGTCGCGAAGAAAAAATAGAAGTCAAGCAAGATGGAAAATTATACGCTGAATATATCGTCCCTCCTAGTCATTGTGGTAAAGTTATAATCTCTTTCTATTTTGATAACAGTCATAAAGGAATTGAGGAATATAAGATAGATAATTTTAATTATGCAAAAAAGGATATAGGTTTTATTATAAAAGGAACTCATACTTTAGCACTATAAGCAAAAGGAAAAACAGGTGATTGTAATAAAAGGCAATTAAATTCCTGGGGAGGAGCAGTGAAAGTTTATACATCACCAAACTCACCTATATTTTGCAGATTTTAGCGAAAATTTGAGTCAATGAAGACCTCTCCCCCAACCCCTCTCCTGCAAGGAGAGGGGTGAAATACTCCCACTTCCCTACTAGGGAAGGGGGTTGGGGGTTTAGGTTTTTTTTACCAATAATTTTAGTCTAGACGCGGTACTTTTGAACTATCAAAATAATT
>NZ_JAAHGT010000033.1 GCF_010672385.1 Okeania sp. SIO2F4 | reverse complement strand
GTGTGATTGCAATATTCCCTTATATCCTTTCTAGCATATATACGGATAAACCGGATTACTTTTGAATTAATTTTCCATAATTTTACCGAATCTTCATAATCGAGTATTGGTGTGATTGCAATATTCCCTTATATCCTTTCTAGCATATATACGGATAAATCAGATTACTTTTGAATTAATTTTCCATAATTTTACCGAATCTTCATAATCGAGTATTGGTGTGATTGCAATATTCCATTATATCCTTTCTAGCATATATACGGATAAACCAGATTACTTTTGAATTAATTTTTCATGACTTTACCAAATCTTCATAATCGAGTATTGGTGTGATTGCAATATTCCCTTATATCCTTTGTGACATTGATCACAATTGGCAGTTATAGAAATCCCCTGAGCTAGAGTTGCTGCAGCGAGAGTCATTGAAAGTTTCTTGATTAATTTTTAAATAGCCATAACTTGATGTTTCCATAGTAGAATTACTACTGTTTTCCACTATAAATTTATCAACTGTTCTCAGTGAATTCAGGCATTTTTTGCATAAACAACAATATTTCAGCAAATCTAAAAAAAAAACACCCACTAATGTGAATATTCAATGAACTACAACAGTTTACCATTGACTGATACTCACAAGTGTGATAATAAATACCTAGATAACATAAATTATATAGCAATTCTCATACTGATGAGGTAGAAATTTCGGTTGTGCGTCAGCAAAGTGTGGGATTCGTCAAGTAGGGCTGGCAAATCTAATTTAAAAGCACTGATATATAAAGGTTGAGCGTCTTTTTGGAGCGAAAAAAGTGCAAATTTTTCAGCCTTTAAGACCAAAAAGTTAGGACGAAAGCGATACAAGTACAAAAAGATACAGGTACAATTATTCCTCCTACTTTCGAGCGTCTCCCCACACGGACTACATAGACCACACTTCCTTGATACACTACCGAAATTTCTAGGTTTTAGGGAACAAGGGAAGACAAGGTAGATAGAAGATAATAGGGAGAAGTAGCTTTTTTATACTAATGCTACTGGATTTGATCTGATAAGTAGTAGTAGGGAACTGGAAACACCAGAGTCACCGAATAGTTCTGATATGAAGTCCGGTTGAATAATTGTCATTGCGACCAAAGGGAAGCAATCTCTCAAAGCTTGGGATTGCTTACTTCCACTCCGTTCCCGTCACTGCGGACTTACAGTAACTAATTATCCGGATTTGATCTGATATTTTGTATCGCTGGGTATTTTTAAAATAGTCAGCGATACAAAATATCCATTAAAAACTATCGCTCTCAACAGCACAGAGCGATCCCTATTTAATATTTTTAGTAATAGACATTAGTTATACAGCTTTGTTGATTTGTTTCTTGGACAACAAACCTGCAAAACCAACTGTTAATAACCCAATAACTAGATAAGGTTCGGCAACATTCTTCTTAGGAACATCTGCAGTTTCTTTAAAGCTTTTGACCTCATTGACACCCTCCCGACGTTGCGCTTGGACGACAACGCAGGATTCGCTAACATAACTGATAGGAGCTTTCTGCTTCTAAGGCACCTGCCTTCGTTGCCTTTCCCTCTTTTCGGTCTTACGGTCGCTCTGCAGTATATCGCCAATCCGACGGCTCCCCTATAGATTGCTAGCCCAAAAGCCTTATGATATCTACTTTAGCACATTACTTTAAAAACCGCAAAATTGATTGGTTTTTCCATCTCTAAGCTCCCCTCCCCCACGAGTGAAAGCTATCCCTGATAAGGAACTCCTAAAACCTTGTGGGAGGGTGGGGAGAGGGGGAAGAGGGGGAAGAGGGGGGATTCATTAATTGATAATTGATAATGGATAATTGATAATTACAAGAAGGTTAAAACCGTTACGGAATTGAATATTGGGAAATTCAATAGCACTTTTTTTCTCCTATCCAAGGGGAGGTTTTAAAGCAGAATTAATTAATTATTAATAATTAATTAATTAATTAATAATTCGGTAAGAATCTTGGGGTGCATTTCTCACTTCTTTATGTCTAATTCAATACACTTTTCTGAGAAAAAAGCCTTTCAAAGGACTTATACATAACTTCTCTTTTTTGTCTACATTTTATGTTAAGAAAGATGTTTATAAAGCATAGCGCGTGAAAGGGGGGTTAGGGGGGATGGAGAGCGCGGGTCAAGGGCCAACATTGAGATAAACACCGCAGAATCTAGCCGATCATCTTCTGTATCACCGATCGCTTGCTTGATAGCATGATAACTAGAAGCTAATCCTTATTTTGTATTATACCAATTTCATAAAATATTGCTACAGTCACGATACACTTAACTGGGAACACTAAAATAAAAACATAATAAAAAAGAGGAAAAAATGTTTAATTTTTATAATTTATGGAATTTATATATTTTTTATTGTAGTAATAAATCACATGCTTAAGATGTAAATACCTATGCATGAATTTGGTATTATATGGTTTGAATAATCAACATCTGGTTGTAGGTTTCTCACAACGGTTCTGGAAATCCCCTGAGCTAGAACTGCATCTCCTTGCCATTAACTAAAAGGACAGATTATATTAATATTTAGTTAAAAAATCTTAATAATTATCTCATGTCCTCTCAAAAGACTATACAAAAATCAAAAATTGTGGTATGTGGTGCAGGTATTGGCGGCCTCACCACAGCAGCCTTACTGGCCCACAGAGGTTACCAAGTCCAGATATTTGACCAAGCTATCATTCCCGGTGGCTGCGCCTCAACCTTCAAACGGCGTGGCTTTACTTTCGATGTCGGTGCAACTCAAGTGGCAGGTTTAGAACCCGGTGGCATCCATCACCGTATTTTCTCAGAATTGGAAATAGACATCCCGAACGCCACCCATTGCGACCCTGCCTGCGCCGTATTTCTCCCCGGCGAAACTGAACCTATCAGTGTTTGGCGCGACCCCCAAAAATGGCAGGAAGAAAGACAACGGCAATTTCCTGGTAGCGAACCCTTTTGGCAATTAATGACAAAACTGTTTGAGGCAAGTTGGAAATTTCAAGGTCGCGACCCAGTTTTACCACCCCGGAACATTTGGGATGTGTGGCAGTTAGTCAAAGCAGTGCGTCCAGATACTCTAATTACAGTACCATTTACTTTAATGACGGTGGCAGATGCGTTACGGTTGTATGGCTTAAATGATAATCTGCGGTTGAAAACTTTTCTAGATTTACAACTGAAACTTTACTCCCAAGTTGGTACCGAAGAAACAGCTCTACTTTACGCTGCGACTGCTTTAGCTGTTTCTCAAGCTCCTCAAGGTTTGTACCATCTAGAGGGAAGTATGCAGGTTTTGAGCGATCGCCTAGTCGGATCTCTAGAAAGAGACGGAGGTAAATTATTTATGGGTCATAGCATCGAACATATATATATAGATAATGGCAAAGCTAATGCTGTCAGAATCAGAAACCAGAAAACTGGAGAAACTTGGGTAGAAACTGCCGACCATGTTGTGGCAAATGTCACTGTGCAAAACTTAGTGAAATTAGTGGCAGATGAAAATCAACCACAAACATTACACCCAATACCTGGTTACAAACGCCGAGTTGATAAACTCCCGTCTCCTTGGGGTGCATTTGTGGTGTATTTAGGAGTCGATGAAAGTGCTATTCCGACAAATTGCCCACCCCACTTACAATTTTTCTATGATTATGATGGCCCTATTGGCGAAAATAATTCTTTGTTTGTCTCAGTAAGTCATCCGGGAGACGGTCGCGCTCCGACTGGTAAAGCGACAATTACTGCTTCGAGTTTTACCGATACTCAAATTTGGCGACATTGCCAAAATTATCAGGAGTTGAAGCAGAAATATACGGAAGAAGCGATCGCTCGTTTGAGTGAATATTTTTATTTAAAACCAGAAACAATAGTTCATCAGGAAGCTGCCACACCTCGTACTTTTGTCAAATTTACGGCACGGGATGAAGGTATTGTTGGTGGTGTCGGTCAGCGTCTGACAACTTTCGGACCTTTTGGGATTGCTAATCGAACTCCGATTCAGGATTTGTGGTTAGTGGGAGATTCGACTCATCCAGGAGAGGGTACAGCGGGAGTGTCTTATTCAGCGTTGACTGTAGTGCGACAGATTGAGTCAGAGGAAGGATTTACAGCGTTTTGAGTTAACCAATCAATAAGGTCTTACAGCCGTTTTCCTGCACGGTAGACCACAGTAGGGACGTTGCATAAGGGCGTCCCTACAAAGTTTTGGTTATGGCAATGTGGTTCATCAAGAGCGAAAAGCGCTGTGTTTGTAGTTGGACTTTAGCCCCCTAATATCATGTCCGGATAATTAGTGATAAAAAAACTTTCTTCTTTTTATACTTTCTTTCTCCTCTCTTCCCTCCTGACTCCTGACTCCTCCGTCATTTATTTATAACTATTCAACCGGACATGATATAAATATGTATCTCTGGACTAAAGCCCAACTACGAGCCTGATTATAAGTGTTTTACCGAATATCATATAACTGATAACTGATAACTGAAATTAGGTAGTGAGTTAAATCACATAGAAACTTGAAAATCATCACCTGAAAAGCCTACTAAGCTCATCATAATTACTGATGTACTTCATTAATTTACTAAGACAAATTTCACATATTCTGAGGATAGATATCACCGCTTCAAACAAAAAAATAACTGATACTAATAATATGATGAACTCAAGGAAAATTTAAACATGACAAATTACGGAGAACTCAGCTATTTAATTGATGCTATTATTGCATACGATTTAGAGCGTAGTAGGTGTAAACAACCGCAGCAAATTAACTTGTCTGAGAAAATGCAGATTATCAATGATAAAATTATTGACAAATATCTTCCTTGTTTGAGTGGCGATCGTCAGATTTGAGGTAACTTTGAAGCGGTCTTTATTCGCTTCTCAATGTCAAAGATTGATATAGTAGGCAATAGGCAACAGTTTAGGAGTTATACCAATTACCATGCATTAATGCTATACTTGGGTGGAACTTCAATTATTAAGTAATTTAGATAGGCAGAATAATTTTTTTGATAATTACTGACTAGTTAATGTCAATTATTCTTATTTTTACTTCTCCCGTACGGACGCCTTTATGCAATGTCCCTACCTACTCCCCTCCGACCCTACTCTGAAATAGATAAAGTTTTTGAGAAATGGTATTATATCCTGTTCGGATAATCACTTATAATAAAGTTTTTGTTTGTAGTATAGCTCTCAGCCCTATCTAAAGTTTGGGCTGAGAGCTATACTACGAACTTTAATTATAATAACTATTTAACCGAACATAATATTAGGGGGTAGGGAGTTAGCAGATAAAGGGAATAAATAGGTGAAAAACTTTGAAAAATACGGTTTTAGTAATTTAGGGAACCCTCACCGGGCGAGCTACTCCGGTGAGGGTTCTCTATAGAGAAATGTCAATTATTTGGTAAATTTCTTGGGGGAATTTCTCGACCTTGATAAAACTGTTTTTCTAATTGACTTAAAGCCAACCAAGAAACAACTCCAACAGGCAAACTTAAAATTAAAAAAGTCATCAACGTAATATTACATAATATTAGGGGGTAGGGAGTTAGCAGATAAAGGGAATAAATAGGTGAAAAACTTTGAAAAATACGGTTTTAGTAATTGAGGGAACCCTCACCGGGCGAGCTACTCCGGTGGGGGTTCTCTATAGAGAAATGTCAATTATTTGGTAAATTTCTTGGGGGAATTTCTCGACCTTGATAAAACTGTTTTTCTAATTGACTTAACGCCAACCAAGAAACAACTCCAACAGGCAAACTTAAAATTAAAAAAGTCATCAAAGTTATGTTTAAATTATCCAATATTAACAGTAATAAAAGGATAACTACCCACATAACTGAAGTGGCAAGTATTATTCCAACTTTTATTCGTTGTAAATTTCTTAAAGCAGTGCGGCAACTACTACATTTTTTGGTATGAGAATGATATCTATCTAATAATATTTCTGAGGACAGAGCAGGACTTAAAGTTGCATTAGGAAATAATTGAGCATTATATTTATTCACCCAAGAACGTAATTCAAATACAAATAAATCTGCTTTTGTAGGTAAATAAAAAGCTTTGGAAAAATTAGCACTACCCCCCTTTGCTTCTAAGTATCGTTCTTGATGATGTAAAAATATTTGGTCATCTTCCAAGACTCCATTTTGCCCGATATGAGAATACCAACGGGGACTTAACAGAATAAAAAATTTCGGAAACGGAGAAGAAAACTTAAAAGGAAAACGGGCAAATAAACGACATTCTCCTTTACGAATAGGTGTTGCATATACAACTGTTAATGTGCGACCAAATTGCTTAGAAGTAAGGTCATGCCACATCATTCCAGGAGCAATAAAAGTAGTTTCTTGTCTTCCTAAAGTTCCTTTTCTCGGACCTTCTTCCCAAACTCCTTTAAAACCCCATTTTCCAGATTCTACTACTTCTAATTCTACCGGAGCAACATTAGCGCGGTTTCCCACAGTACGATGATGAGTATAAGGAATATGACTAGAATCTAAAACATTTTCCATTAATGTTAAAGCATCATAAGGCAAATCTCGAAAAGTATTTAAACAAACCCATTCATTAGAATTTTCATCTAAAACATCAACTGTATGAATAGGTGTTTGAGCAGCATTTTCTACTTTTCCTGCATAGACAAATAAAAGACCTTGACAAACTTTTGTAGGCAGAGATTTAACTTTTGCTCTTGATGATTTTTCTGCCTCTCCTCCTGGAATTTGTTGAGGAATAATTTCACAGTTTCCTCTTCCTGAAAATGCCCAACCATGATAGGGGCATTCTAAACATCCAGCTTCATTAATTCTACCTTGAGAAAGGGGTGATAAACGATGAGGACATTTATCTTCAAATACGCGCCACTGATTGTTTTTTTCTTCCCACCAAATCACAATATCTCGTTCTAATAATGTAAATGGTGTAGGTTTAGTTTTATCTAAGTCTTCTACATAATGAACTGGATACCAAACTTCTTGCCAATCAAAATATTCTGGGTCAGTTCCACCTGCACTTAAAGAGGTATTGTAGGAATTTTTTACAGCTTTAGTAATCATCAGAATGTTAATTATTTTAGTTAAGTTACTTAAGTATAATATAGCTTTACGCCCAAAGCAGAGGGAAAAAGTAATCAGTTACTCGTCTTTTTCACTATTCTCTTGTGCAGCCTCCATTTGTGATATAGTTTACAAACTCATTTAATTAAAATTATCATTTACGGTTTTTTCAATTACTTAAAATTAAATTTCTAGCATTTGAAATTTTGTCAAATATCAAAAATTTTGTTAATGTTAATATAATTTGTTATAAGGGTCATTTCAGTTATCAGTTAGCCTCCTCCGGAGGAACTGCGTTAACAGTTATCAGTTATCAGCGAACCTCCGAGTTGACTCGGAGGCTTGAAATACTGAGTTAAATATTTCTCTTGGTCGATTGGATATGGCGAGGTTTCCTCGCCATCCCATCCTAAGGTCATGCTCCGCAAACGACCGCTTTTTCATCCCCTTAAAAGGGGAGGCGCATGCCCTCTTTTTTTGGTAATAATTTTGGTTTTCTACTACCTCCTGCTGCATTAATTATGATTTTTTTAGAGTCGGCTAATTCTTATTTATTATTGTATATTTTTATATTTTATTTTATTTTAATAGCTATTCTAGTTGTTAATACTTAATACCTCTTTACTTGCAAAAAAAATCAAGATAAAACAGGTTTGGGGCTATCCATCAGTCGCAGATAGTCCTAAAACAAATTCAAAATATAAAATCAACAATTTTATCCCCCCTATTCCCTATTCCTTATTCCCTGAATTCTGCAAGAATTATATTATATCATGTCCGGTTGAATAGTTATAATTAAGGTTCGTAGTAGGGCTTGAGCAAAAAGTATAAATCGGGCTGAGAGCTTTACTACAAACAAAAACTTTTTTATTACTGATTATCCGGACATGATATTAGTTATGATTAAAAATAAAGATAAAAAAATGAAAAAACTCTTTTCCTCCATTTCTCTTCCCACAGTTTTTGTTATTCCATTTATTATCCAAATTGTTTCTGCGGTGGGAATTGTTGGTTATCTCTCATTTAAAAATGGTCAGAAAGCAATCCGTGAAATCACTCAAGAACTGCGCGAAGAAATAACGTCAAGAGCAACCCAGTATGTTCTTGACTATCTCGAAATTCCTCACACTATCAATACATTGAATGATTCTGCTTTCAATATCAATATTCTCAATGTCAACAATCCCGAAAAAATCAGAGATTACTTTTGGAAACAAGTTAAATTAACTCCAAAAATTAATACCATTCAAATTGGTATACACGAACAAGAAAAATATATCGGAGTAGGACGAACAGATGGAAAATTAGTCTACAAAATATCCGATCCATTAACCACTCAACGAGAATTTCAATCCTATGCGATCGACGAGCAAGGTCGTCCCACGAAAAAAATTAGTGGTCGTCCTAACTACAAAATGCGATTGCGACCATGGTATCAAGAATCATTTAAATCTCAAATTTCTATATGGAGTCTTTATATTTTCTTCTCTGACAAAACCTTGGGGATGACACTCTCAAAACCTATTTATAATGAATCGGGAAAATTATTGGGTGTAACGGGAATTGATATTACTCTCGAAGAAATAGGTGATTTTCTCAAAAATTTGCGTGTTGGTCGAACGGGAAAAATTTTTATTATCGAACGCGATGGCAATATTGTTGCTTCTTCAACAGAAGAACAGCCATTTCTGATCCTAGGAGAAGATTTAGTTCGTCTCAATGCAACCGATAGTCAAATTCCCACGATCCGATCGACAGCAAATTGTTTACAAAATCATTTTGGAGACTTAAACGAGATTGAAAAATCTCAACATCTCGAATTCTTGATCGATGATGAACGCTATTTTCTCCAAGTTACTCCTTTTGAAGATCCCAAAGCCAAGGGTTTGGACTGGTTAATTGTTACGATTATTCCAGAAGCAGATTTTATGGCACAAATTAATCAGAATACGCGAACAACAATCATTCTTTGTATTATTGCATTGGTTATTGCTGCCACAATAGGAATTTTAACAGCTCGTTGGGTGACTCGTCCATTAATTGCCTTGAACCAGGCAGCCAAAGATATCGCTCAAGGCAAATGGGAGCGCACCGTTCATTTGGAACGTCATGATGAATTGGGAGAATTAGCCCAATCATTCAATAGCATGGCTGCTCAATTAAAAGAATCTTTTCAAACCCTAGAAACAACTAATGCTGAACTTGTAGTTGCCAAAGAGAAAGCCGAAGTTGCCAATCAAGCGAAAAGCAGATTTATTGCCAATATGAGTCACGAGTTGAGAACTCCATTAAATGCTATCCTGGGATTCACCCAAATTATGACTCGTTCCCAAACCCTTCCCCGCGACTACCAAGACAACTTTGCAATCATCTCCCGCAGTGGAGAACACCTCCTCAGCCTCATCAACAATGTTCTCGAATTCTCTAAAATTGAGGCTGGTAAAATTACCCTCAACGAAAAGAACTTCGACCTGTACCGACTCCTAGACGACATCCACGATATGTTCCAACTCAAAGCTGACGGGAAAGGGTTGCAATTGTTACTCAAAATAGATGAAAGTGTACCCCGTTACATTAGCACCGATGAAGTGAAACTGCGCCAAGTCCTGATAAACCTGCTCAACAATGCTATCAAATTCACCGAAACAGGAGGTGTTACTCTGCGAGCAACTCCTCTCGAAACCACAGATAGTTCCCAGTCAAAACGAATATTCTTTGTTGTGGAAGATACTGGAGCCGGAATTGCCCCTGAAGAAATCGACAAACTTTTTGAAGCCTTCGTTCAAACTGAAATCGGCAAAGAGGCACAGGAAGGAACAGGGTTGGGCTTACCCATATCTCGCAAATTCGTGCAGTTGATGGGTGGCGATATCCAAGTCACCTCTCAATTGGGAAAAGGCACAACCTTCAGTTTTGAGATTCAAGTCAAAGAAGTCGAACCCGAAGCTGTAGAAAGTCAAAAACCTAAACGGAGAGTCATTTCCCTTGCCCCCGACCAACCCCGCTATCGCATCCTGATCGTAGATGATAAAATCCTGAATCGACAACTGTTAGTGAAATTGCTCAATCCTCTCTCCTTTGAACTCAAAGAAGCCAGCAACGGCAAAGAGGCTATCGAAATTTTCGAGTCATGGCAACCCCATTTGATTTGGATGGATATGCGGATACCTGTGATGGATGGCTACGAAACCACAAAAAAAATAAAAGCCACAACCCAAGGAAAGGCAACAGCAATAATAGCCTTAACAGCAAGTGTTCTGGAAGAAGAAAAAGGGGGAGTCTTGTCCGCAGGGTGTAATGCTTTTATGAGGCAGCCATTTCGAGAGGAAGATATATTTGAGGCGATGCACGAACATATTGGTGTTGAGTTTATTTATGAAGAAGTGCAGAAGAAAGAAGTCAAACTCACAAGGGATATATTAACGCGAGAAAATTTAACTACATTACCTGAAGAATGGCAAAGAGAATTAGAAGATGCTATTCTGAGTTCAGATCGCAAAACTATGAATGGTATAGTGGAGAAAATTGCTCTGGAACACGAGGAATTAGCAGAGGCTTTACAAAAATGTCTTTATAACTTCGAGTATGAAAAAATATTGAACATTTTATGTGAGTAGTTTTGCATAATAATGGTAGTGATATTTGTAGAAAAAGTCAACTGGACTTTATCAATGTACTTCAACACTTAACTCCGATGTTACAACCAATAACCCCCTCTAGTCCCTCAACTGCTCCACGTCGTTTCAAACTCCCCCTCCGTTTGGTTTTAATTATCCCCTTTATTTTGCAAATATTTGCAGCGGTGGGATTAGTGGGTTGGTTCTCCTTTCGCAATGGACGGCAAGCAGTGAATAATGTTGTGGATCAGTTAAAACAAGAACTGACTGACCGGGTAGAAGCAACAGTCCTTTCCTTCCTAGAAGTTCCTCACCAAGTTACTCGCATTAATCTAGATGCTATTCGTCAAGGTTATTTGGATGTAGATTCTGCCATTGATATTAATCTGCCCTTGAGACGTTACTTCCTCAATCAAATTCAACAATTCGATACAGTTAGTGTCATTGGTTATGCTAATGAAAAATTAGAATATCTTGATTTAGAAAAGGAAATCATTGGGGATGACAAGAATCTGATCGTCACCCTATCCGGTCAATCGACAGGTTACACTCAAGTTGTTTATGAGATTGACGAGCAAGGATATCTCGGACGAGCATTTTCCAAAACCCCTAATTACGATCCGACAGAGCGTCCCTGGTATAGATCGGCAGTTGAAACTGGAGAAGCGGTTTGGTCGCCCATCTTTGTGTTTGTGAGTCAGCCAAAAATTGGCATTGCTGCTGTAACTCCTGTCTTTGAAGCAGACTCTAAAACTGTCAAGGGTGTCACTGGAGTCAATATAACCCTCGAACACATTAGCAATTTCTTGGAAGAGCTAAAAATCGGCAAATCAGGGCAAGTGTTTATTGTTGAATTGGATGGTTCTTTAGTTGCCACATCTACAGGTGAATCCCCCCTCTTGATTAAAAAAGAGAATCAAGAGTCACTCACCGAAAGAATCACAGCAACAGAAAGCCAGAACAAGTTAACTCGTGCTAGTGCTGATTATATTGTAGGGGAATTCGGCGCGTTAGACCAAATCAAAACTCCCCAAAAACTCGACTTTAAATTGGATCGGGAGCGTCAATTTCTGCAAGTAACTCCCCTTAAAGATGAGCGGGGTATTGAATGGCTGATTGTCCTCACCATTCCCGAAAAAGACTTCATGGAACAGATCGATGCCAACCGTCGGCAAACCATCGCTCTCTGTTTGCTTGCTCTAGGAGGAGCAACCACTCTAGGTCTGTTCTCATCCGAGTGGATAGCCAAGCCGATTTTGCGCTTGCAAGAATCCGCAGGAGCGATCGCCAATGAAGGCCAATTCATTCACAAAGTTGACATTCGAGGTATCACTGAATTAGAGAATCTCGGCACATCCTTCAACAGAATGTCCGATCGCTTGCAAGCATCCTTTAGTGCTTTAGAACAAGCTAATACCCAACTTGAACAACGAGTGCAAGAGCGAACTGCCGAACTTGAAGAGAGAACTGCCGAGCTTGAAGTCGCCAAAGAAAAAGCAGAAGTAGCTAACCAAGCGAAAAGTTCATTTATTGCCAATATGAGTCACGAATTGCGCAGTCCATTGAATGCAATCCTCGGCTTCACCCAAATTATGACCCGCTCCCAAACCCTCCCCCTCGAACACCAAGAAAACGTCGGCATCATCTCCCGCAGTGGCGAACACCTCTTCACCCTCATCAACAATGTTCTCGACCTCTCCAAAATAGAAGCCGGTCAAACCACCCTCAACGAAAAGAACTTCGACCTGTACCGACTCCTTGATGACATCCACGATATGTTCCAATTCAAAGCTGAGGGGAAAGGATTGCAATTGTTACTCAAAATAGATGAAAGGATTGCACGTTACCTGCGCACCGACGAAGTGAAACTCCGTCAAGTCCTCATTAATTTGCTCAACAATGCCATCAAATTCACCGAAGTAGGAGCTGTTATCCTGGGAGCTAGCACCGTCGATAACCCCAAAAATTCCCAGCTCAAACGGATATCCTTTGCTGTGGAAGACACCGGAGCCGGAATTGCCCCAGAAGAACTCGACAAACTTTTTGAAGCCTTCGTCCAAACCGAAACTGGCAAACAAGCACAAGAAGGAACAGGGTTGGGCTTGCTCATCTCCCGTAAATTCGTGCAGTTGATGGGCGGGGATATCCAAGTGACCTCCGAAGTGGGAAAAGGCACAACCTTCAGTTTTGAGATTCAAGCAGAAGAAGTCGAACCCGAAGTTGTAGAAACTCAAAAACCCAAACGGAGAGTTATTGCCATCGCTCCCAACCAACCCCGCTATCGCATCCTGATAGTAGATGATAAAATCCTGAATCGACAACTGTTAGTGAAATTACTTAATCCCCTCGGGTTTGAACTCAAAGAAGCCAGCAACGGCAAAGAAGCCATCGAAATTTTCGAGTCATGGGAACCTCATTTGATTTGGATGGATATGCGGATGCCAGTCATGGACGGTTATGAAGCCACCCAGAAAATTAAAGCCACAACAAAAGGACAAGCAACAGCAATAATAGCCTTGACAGCGAGCGTTCTAGAAGAAGAAAAAGCGGTAGTCTTGTCAGCAGGGTGTAATGCTTTTATGAGGAAGCCATTTCGAGAGGAAGATATATTTGAAGCCATGTACGAATATATTGGTGTCGAGTTTATCTATGAAGAAGTGCAAGAGAAAGAAATCAAACTCACAAGGGATATCTTAACGCCAGAAAATTTAGCGACATTACCCGAAGAATGGCTTCTAAAATTAAAGGATGCTATCCTGAATTCAGATCGCAAAACCATGAATGGTATAGTAGAGAAAATTGCTTTGGAGCATGAGGAGTTAGCAGAGACTTTACAAAAATGTCTTTATAACTTCGAGTATGAAAAAATCTTGGCGTTGCTGAATTAGTGTATGATATTAATTATTTAGGAGTCAGGAGTCAGGAGGGAAGAAAAAAGAAGAAAGAGTAGTAGAAGGAGAAGGTTTTTTGTTCGCGCTGCGATCGGGATATGATATCATACCTCAAATCACCAACGCTGAAAGAAGAAGTAAACAGGAGTAGAAGGAGAAAGTTTTTTGCTCGCCCTATGATCCGGACAAGATATTATACCTCAAATCAGCAATGCCAAAATCTTAAATATTTGATCTTAAAAACATTATATATTTTCAGAAAACAAACTTGCCCTTTATTTACTATAAGCAAGAGAACTAAAAGTTCTTAACAAAATTATTTTCCTTACCTTTTTCCTAAAAATATATTCCCTGTTCCCTATTCCCTCTTTTCTGGAGATATTTATTAGTTATGATTGAAAATAACGGTCGAATTCTTGTTGTTGACGATACCCCTGCTAATTTACATTTATTATCTAATCTTTTGGAGGAACGCGACTATGAAGTTAGAGCTTTCCCCAGTGCTAAGTTAGCTCTAATGGGAATGAAAAATTTCCTGCCAGAATTGATTTTATTGGATATTACAATGCCACAAATGAATGGTTATGAAATGTGCGAGTATCTCAAGGAAGATGAAAAATGGCGAGATATTCCCGTGATTTTTATCAGTGCATTAAACGAAATATTTGACAAAGTTAAAGCATTTAGTGTCGGGGGAGTAGATTATATTACCAAACCAGTACAAGCAGAAGAAGTTTTAGCTCGCGTTGAAACTCATTTACAACTTTTTCGCTTGCGAGAAATGCTCCAAAAAACTAACTTTATTCAGTCCCAAAAATTAGCGCAACAAAATCGACAACTCAAGACACTTAATCAAGAACTGGAAAAAGCGAATAAAGAGCTGAAAGAGAAATACTTACAACTTGAAGAAGCACAACTGCAACTCGTACAAAATGAAAAAATGGTAAGCTTGGGCAATCTCGTGACTGGAATTGCCCACGAAATCAACAATCCTCTTGGGTTTATCGGTGGCAATGTCAGGGTCGCACAAGAATATCTGCAAGATTTATTTGCCGGACTTTCTCTCTATCAAAAACATTCCCACCTTGATGATGAAATCGTCGAAAAAATCGAAGACCTTGACCTAGAATTTCTTGTTGAAGACTTCCCAAAACTGATTGCCTCAATGCAAGAGGGATACGATATCATTCGCAATATCAGCACATCTCTGCGAACATTTGCCCGCACTGATATCGAGAATAAAACCGAGTTTAATTTGCATGACGGGATAGATAGCACCTTATTAATTTTAAAATATCGCCTCAAAGCTAACGAAAACCGTCCAGCTATTGAAGTGGTTAAAAATTATGGCGCTCTTCCCCTAGTAAAATGCTATACGGGGCAACTAAATCAAGTGTTTATGAATCTGTTAGCTAATGCCATCGATGCTTTAGATGAAAGCAATGAAGGGAAAACCTTTCAAGAAATAGAAAAAGAACCAAATCGGATTAGGATAGAAACGGAATTGAGTGAAGACAACAAGCTGGCGATCGTGAGTATTGCTGACAATGGAACGGGAATGCCAGAAGAAGTAAAAGTGAAAATATTCGAGCAAGGATTTACTACCAAAGCAGTAGGAAAAGGGACGGGTTTGGGCATGGCGATCGCCCATCAAATAGTAACAGAAAAACATGGAGGTATGATTAGTTGTGATTCAAAAGTTGGGCAAGGTACAATTTTTACCATTATTATTCCCAGATAAAATCTCACCTTCCTTTGGAGAGCAAATCCCTACCATATTGATGTTAAATTAATTTAATAAAGGTAATTAATCTATAATCTGGGGAAAGAATTATGAATGATACAGCAACAATACTTGAAACAAAAATCGCTTTGAGAGAAGCTTTGAAGACCTATGACGGAGATGTTAAACAGCAGAAGGTTAAGGAAAAAATTGAGCAACTTTCTCAACTTAACCCTATCGTTGACCCTACCCATAGCTCCCTCCTAGAATCTCAAGATTGGCTATTAATTAGCGCCCCTTCTTTTCCTCAAGGAGAGAAACTTTCTAATGGTAAATATGCTTATACTCTGGGAAGGTTAGCATTTAATATGTTTGAACCTACCAATTTAAAGTTAGTTATTGACTCTGTTAGACAACCTGTTGTGTTGTTAGGAGAAGGAGAAAAACGTAGCCATGATATTGTAGTTGAGTTTAGTATTATTGATGAATTATTCCCACCATTAAAAGGTATCGTTCGTAATTTAGGTGTTTGTTATCCTGCCGATAATCAAAACTTACAAGTCGAATTTACAGGAGGAACTTTAGGTCCACAAAAGGGTGAAGATTTATCAACTTGGAAAGATATATTTGGTCAAAATAAATCATCAAAGAAAGGATTAAAAGAACAATTAATGTCTGTATTTTTAAAGTTGATGTTTGGGTTAGTGCCACCTCAAGGCATGAATACAGAAACAGGAGAAATTTCTTTTACAATGAAGCGATCGCCTAAAGGTCGTTTAGAAGTGCTTTATTTAGACGAAGAGTTTCGCATTACAAAGGGAGAAAAGGGAACTGTTTTAGTCTGTGAACGTTTGGCTTCAACAATTAATAATTAATAATTAATAATTAATAATTACCTCTTCTTTTGAAGTAGCAGTCAGCACTCAGCTAGCCTCCTAGGTCGGAACTTCGGCCTTCAGCAGTCAGCTTATTCTTGGTGTATAATAGGGGATTCTTTCCCCCCCCACGCAAAGCGCACCACTAATTTTTTCGCTCCTCTTGTGGGGGACCGTTACCCTCGAATTGAAGAGCGCTCCAGCTAAATGCGCTCAAGCTGATAGCTAGTTAAAAAAAAGGATTTGATAAAAAGATTTTTTTTCTTCTCTTGGTCGAAGGATGGCGAGGAAACCTCCCCACTTCGACCGCTTTTTCTCCCTCAAAGGAGAGGCTTTAAACCTTAATTTAACCGTAATTTTTTTGTCAATGGTATTACGTTCTTTTTTTATAATAGGATGAGAAACTGATTTTATCTATTGTTTAAACCAAGGTATCTATGCTATATCACTTAGACTTTCGAGTACAATATCCTCCTACTATGAGCCAAGAAGAATTATTTGCTATTTGGAGCGAAGAAGCAGATGCTGCAATGAATGCTAAGGAAGCAGGAATTGTAGTAAGCGTCTGGAAGTGTGTGGGAACTCGTAGAGTAATAGCTATTGTTGATGTGGAATCTCCCAATCAACTTGACCAAATAATTATGGATTTACCAATTGTGAAAAAATTGGGACAATATGTGAATATCGAGGTTACATCATTACGACCCTATGAAGATTTTGCTACAGATTTGAAAGCGAGAAAAAGCTAATATCATCTTCGGATAATTACTGATAATAAAGTTTTTGTTTCTAGTTGGGCAAGAGTCCTTACAATACCCAGGGTTTGCTGAAAAAAGCAGAGTGTGGTCCGGGTGGGAAGTGTGGGAAGTGTGGGGAGAAAGAGAAAGTAGGAGGAATAATTCGACCTTGATTTTTCTCTGTTTGTCTGCCCAAAGTCCTAACTTTTCCACCATGAAGAACTCAAACAAGCGCACTTTTTTCGGCCAAAAGAAGGCACTTAGCTTGATCTGTCAATGCTTTGAGATTTAATCAGCAAGCCCTACTTAGTATTAAGGGATTTTGCCCAACTACGAGCCTAATTATAACTCTTCTACCGAATATGATATAAGAGCCATCTATAGCTAAAAATTCCAAGATTATAACCAAACTGGCCACTACAGAAATCATAAATTAATCAACTGCACCTGAGTAATTAATAGCGAACATTTTATTGTTTCTCCAAGAGGTAGAAATTATGAATTTTCCTTTAATTATCTTGAGATGTACCTTGCCAATAATTTTTGTAGTCCAAACTTGGTTAATACATCCTTTGCCTAGTTTTGCTCTAACGGTACAACAAGTATCAAACCCCCGACAACATTATCATGGTTGGGTGACAGATATGGCTGAAATTCTCAGTCAAAGTACAGAAACTCAACTTAACCAAATGATTTCCGACTTAGAAGCCAAAAATGGCTCGGAAATTGCTGTTGTGACTGTGCCAGAAACTCAACCCGCAGCAACTCCTAAAGAATTTGCTACTAAGTTGTTTAATTATTGGGGAATTGGTAAAAAAGGTCAAGATAACGGTGTGCTGTTTTTAGTTTCTGTAGGCGATCGCCGTGTAGAAATTGAAACTGGAAAAGGAATACAGGAAACTTTACCAAATGCTAAGGTTAGTAATATTATCGACAGTAAAATTATCCCTGAATTTAAGTCAGGAAACTTTGAAAATGGTGTGGTTGCAGGTACAAAAGAATTAGTAACTTCCCTGAAAACAGAGAAATATCAGTTAAGTAAAACTTCCATCGCAGGTATCTTTATGGGTATCTTCATCAGTATTTTCCTGGTATCGGTGCTTAGACTAGGGTATCTAGAAAATATTATCCTAGCATTTGTAACAGCACTTCCAAATACACAGACTTTCTTTATAGGTATAGGTATCTTCATAGGTATCTTAGTGGTATGGATGTTCCGGGGTATATTCAAAAGTTTTAACAAAACCCAGATGAGTAGGAAAAGCACCTATAGTAGTAGCAGTAGCACTGGAAGTAAAAAAACTGCTATCTCTATTACCAAAAATGCTGACAATAGTTCGACTCAAACTAGCAGGAGCAGAACTGGAAGTGAGAAACCTTCTATCTCTATTACCAAAAATGCTGACAATAGTTCGACTCAAACTAGCAATAGTTCTTACAAAAGTAGTAGCAGTAGCTCTAGAGGAAATAAAGGTAAAAGTTTGAGTAGTAGCAGTAGCGATCGTAGAACTACTGGTAGTAGATCCACTAACAGTAGTAGTAGCTCTTACAGTGATGATAGTAGCAGTAGCTCTTACAGTCACAGTAGCAGTAGTAGCAGTAGTTCTGGAAGCTATGATAGTGGTAGTTTTGGTGGTGGTAGTAGTGATGGTGGTGGTGGGGGTGGTGACTGGTAATAACTATACCTTACCTTTAGTATGGCAAAATAATAGTCATTGGGTTTTGAAACTGAAAATTACAGAAAGATAACAAAGTACATTAATACTTCAATTCAATAGATCGGGAAGAGGAATGATGATTTTTTCCTCTTCCCTTTTCCTTATGTCTTATATCATGTCTCTTTGAATACCCACAATAAAAAATTTAGGCAACAGGCAACAGGCAACAGGAAGAAATTTATCATAGAAAACATTTTTATTATGGCTAATTAATGAGACTTGATGTTATACCAATTTTATAAATGTTTGCGACAAATGACTAGGCTGTTTATTAGGAGTCAACTCATCCCTAACCCCTCTTAGGAGGTCAGTACCTTTTTTCCCAAAGGGGTATCTCCTGTAAAGTTTTTTAATCACACTTATTATTCGTAACATTCTTTTTTCATGCTTGGTATCACCAATCATAATAAAGTTTTTCTGCATCAAACATAATTTCTTCATTTGGTAATCTAATTTTAGGTTTTTGTCGCGGATAAAGACTTTCTACTGCTGTTGTATCCTGTTCAATAACAGTAGCCGCTGCCTGCAAAAATGATTTTTGAAACAAAAACTTTAATAGTGGATTTTTGAATTTTCCATATAACAAAATAAAAGTCTTTGTTATGTTTTCAGTTTCTGGATAAATAATATGAGTTTGAGCAAGACTACCAACTGGTGCTTCAGCAAATAATACTGTAGTTGAAGGAAAACAATATTCTAAAGTATTGTTCATAACTTGAGGAATTATCCCCAAGGCTGGATTTTTCAAAATTTCTCCTAGAGTATTTTCAGCTCTTGTTATATGCTGTTCTACTTTTGCATAATATCCATCAGTTTGGTATGACTTAACATCACATGAAGTAATTTGAAATAAATCTTTATGAGTACCATTTTGATGATTATAGTCGTAGTTAACCAGCATAGTTCTTAAAAAATCTGCCTGAATACTCTTTTCTCCAGTTACTCCAATAAATTCATATTCCTCAGTTACTCTGTGAATTAATTCAGGAATTGGCAGTCTTGGTTGATGACCACCGTAAGTCCAGATACAATCATCTTTAACTATTAATTCTAAAGTTTTAGTAACTGGTTGAGTATCTAATTTATCCTCTTTATATAATCTTCCTTTTACATCAAATTCTAGAGCATGAAAGGGGCAAGTTATTGTGTTTCGTTCTTGACAAACCCACCCTTGAGATAGAGGTGCTTGTAAATGGGGGCAGATATTATCGAGGGCAAAAACTTCGCCTTTTTGGTTTTGCCAAATAACATAATCTTTCCCGTTTAAAGTAATTTTTTGTGGTTGATTAAAACCCAACATTGATTTATGAGCAATCAACCAAGGTGCGCCTGGTAAAATTGGTTCCATTTCTTCCTCTCAAATCAGATTTACTAAAAAAAATGTTTGCCCTAAATTTATCTATAGGGTTATCTTGTTTCTAAACTAGAATAGAGCAAATTTAAAAAAGTATAGTTACTGTAAAATCATTTGCAAAACTATTAATATTTTTGCACTCCTTCTAACACCTAACACCTTCCAACAAACTCACACTCTGCAACATTTTATGAAATTAGTATAGCACTACAAAAAAGTGTTAGGAAATTGATAAAATTGAAATCCTT
Organism: Okeania sp. SIO2F4; assembly: GCF_010672385.1. Classification (GTDB taxonomy): domain Bacteria; phylum Cyanobacteriota; class Cyanobacteriia; order Cyanobacteriales; family Microcoleaceae; genus Trichodesmium. The sequence continues at coordinate 9,085 of NZ_JAAHGT010000033.1, read as the reverse complement.
TACAACCAATAGTTTTTATTTGAGCTGAAGTTCGCAGTTCCTCCGCAGGAGGCAAGAGGCTAGCTGATAGCTGAATACTTAAAGCTATATATTATTATTAGACATCTCCAAAAATCAAAAATAAAATCAATTCTTTTTCCCTGTTCCCTGTTCCCTCTCTTGGTCAGCATTCCCTCTCTTGGTGCGCGTTCCCTTGCGACTGTCGTCGTCGCGGGGTCTGACCGCTGTTCCTTGTTCCCTTTTTTCTGGAGATGTCTATTCAAATAATAATTCTTTAGATCCACTATAACCAGATTCTACTATTTTACAAGCTATTTGTTCATAAGCTCCAGGTTCTTTTGGTATAGTAGTTGCTAAACCATCTACATAACGATTAAACATACAAAAAGCTGCTGCAATTAATACTGTATCGTGAATTTCCCTATCTGTTGCACCTAAATTTTTTGCTTGTTGAATATCATCCTCAGAAACTTGTTTACCATCAAGTTGCACTTTTGCTGCTATTTTTATTAGCGCCTTGAGTTTGTCTGTAATATTTGCACTCTCAAGATTTTGGTAAACTGTCTCAACTACATTACTATTGTTTTTGAGCAATTGTTTGGCTACCGATCCATGAACACCTGTGCAAAAATCGCATTCGTTCCGGTGAGATACATAAGCAGCTATGAGTTCTCGCTCTTCTAGTGATAGGGGTGAGTCTCCTCTCAACAAAGTTTCGCTCAATTCCAACAGCAGTTTGCCTGTATCGGGTCGATATTTCATTAAGCCCATGATACCAGGAAAGTTTGATCCTATATCTATATGTGCCATTTATCACTCCTATTACTGTTAACTAACTAAATATTTAGTTAGTTAAACTATAAAGCTATTAAATTTCCTTTGTCAAGAGTTAACGAAGCAAATGCTAATATTAATTAGCTACGGGTCAAGGCCAAGTATTGGCCATAGTTAAGAGTCTAAAGCTTGAACTGAAAAGGCCAAGCTAGTAAATTTGTTGGGAGTCTATATACTCGTGAACCATCCTGCCAAAGAAAAATCATTGCCTAACAAGAAACGAAAATTGCGAGATCGAGAAGCAACAAAAGCCGAAATTTTAGATGCAGCAGAGGAAGAGTTTGCTAAGTCTGGTTTAGCTGGGGCAAGAATAGATGCGATCGCGGATCGTACAGGAGTAACAAAGGCCATGATTTATTATTACTTCAACAGTAAAGAAGGTTTGTATCAGGAAGTTTTTCAAAGACTGGCGAGAGAACTTAATCAAATGATTAACCCCTCGCAACTAGATAAGTTACCAGCAGAAGTAGCATTGAAAATGCTAGTACGTTCAGCGATCGCCTACGAAGCATCTCATCCTCATAGAGGAAGACTATGGTTTCACGAAGCGATCCAAAATCAGGGTAAATATGGTAAACTAAGTGGTTGGCAAGAAAGTTTTGTCTGTTTAGTAAATATTCTCGAACGAGGAATAGCAGAAGGAAATTTTCGGCAGCTCGATCCATTTTTAACAGCTATTAACATTCTGGGGATCTGTGTATTTTATTTTGATGCCCAGAAAAATCTCAATTATCTCAAGCCAGAACGGCAACTTTTGAGCCAAGAAATGATTGAAAAACAAACTCAAGAAGCAATCAATTTAGTTCTAGGAGGAGTGCTGCTGCATACAGAAAAATCCTGTAGAGTTTAAGATAGAGTCAAAATTAAATTACTGTTGCATAATTCAACTCATTAATTTTTATATTGATACTTTTTTGAGAATGTGGGTGAAATTCAAAAAATGAGCCAATCATTATGGGGGGTTATGTTGACGATCCCAATCAATAAATCATAATTTTTTTATGCTAAAAAATAGAATTACTAAAATTTTATTAATTTTTATTTTATCTGTAGTTATTTGCTTAAATATTGGTTACTTTTATCCTAGAAATTTGGGTAATAATTCTTGTGATTTAAACTTATTAAACAACGGAATACCAATATACATTTACAATACAGGTATTCATACAGATATTCTAGTTCCAGTCAAAACTAAAATTTGGGATTGGCAGGAACATTTAAACTTAAAATTAATAGTTAATCCATCAGTTTCAATAAATTATCTAGCTTTTGGCTTTGGCGATAGAGCTTATTTTCTAGAAACTTATACTGGGACATCATTACCAATTGTAACAAGTTTTCAGGCCCTATTCCTGCCCACACCTTCTGCAATGAGGGTATTAGCTTATCAAAATGTTCCTAAACAATATGAAATTAAGTGTGCTATAATTACTCAATCTAATTACCATAGGCTAATGGAATTTATCAATGATTCTTTCCGGTTTGATGCCCAGGGTAATAGAAGAAGTCTGACCATAGACCCTAATTATAGAGTTGGTTTTTATGCAGCAAAAGATACTTATTCAATTTTAAGAGCTTGTAATGATTGGACTGCAGAAGCTCTGAGGTTAGCAGGAGTAAAAACTCCTTTATGGTCAGGACTTTCTAGTTCGATTATGTATCATGTTAACAGTGGGTGCAACTGTGAACAAAATTAGTAGTTTTGTATACAAAATATCAAGTCTATGAATATAATTCCCGCGATCGATATATTAGGTGGACGTTGTGTAAGGTTGTATCAAGGAGATTATGAGCGAACGCAAGTTTTTAATGATAACCCAGTTGATGTAGCAAAAAGGTGGGTAGATGAAGGAGCAACTAAGCTACACTTAGTAGACCTGGACGGTGCAAAAGCAGGTCAACCAGTCAATCAAAAGACCATTGAAGCGATCGTCAAAGCAGTAGATGTACCAGTACAAGTAGGCGGTGGGTTACGCAACTATTCCGCAGTGGCAAGTCTACTTGCTCTTGGGGTGCAGCAGGCTATTTTGGGTACTGTTGCCCTAGAGCGACCTCAGTTAGTGTCTAACCTCTGCCAAGAATTTTCTGGTCAAATTATTGTAGGTATTGATGCCAGAGATGGTAAGGTTGCTACCAAAGGTTGGTTAGAAACTTCAGAAGTATTAGCAACTGACCTAGCTCGTCAAATGGCCAAATTTAAAGTTGCAGCGATCGTCTACACTGATATTCACCGGGATGGTACTCTCAAAGGACCTAATATAGAAGCTTTAAGGGAGTTAGCTACTGCGGTCAATATTCCAGTGATTGCTTCTGGTGGTGTTAGTTCAATTACGGATCTATTAAGCTTACTATCATTAGAACCCATTGGTGTTGAAGGTGCAATTGTTGGTCGTGCCTTATATACTGGAGATATTAGTCTCACAGAAGCAAATCAAGCAGTAGGTCAAGGGCGTTGGCAAGATGTCCCTCCCAATTTGGGCTATTCTGCATTTGCCTAATTTGTTTGTAGTAGGGCTTGAGCAATATCTATTTTAATTGTTCAAGCCCTACTACGAGAGCTTCTAATTATAACTATTTAACCGGACATAATATAAACAGGACTTACGCATCAGGTAGGAAAAACTAGGGTTTGAGATTGCTTCCCTGTGGGTCGCAATGAGGAAAATATGTTGTACTTGCGTAAGTCCTAATTAAATTACTTTAAAGATATAAAAAAATTAATAGAGATTGTGAGTTCAGAAAACCTAGAGTTATTTGAAACTAAATATAAAGCTGGGAAACACGCCTTTGAACGTGGTCAATATAGCAAATCATTACAGCATTTAGAAACTGCCCTAGAAAATATCAATCCTAATTCTCGGTTAGGAGGAGAGACACAAATATGGCTAGTGACAGCATATCAAGCTGCTGGCAAAGTTCAAGAAGCTACTACCCTTTGTAAAAAACTCACTCGTCATTCTTATTTACAAACCCGCCAACAAGCAAAACGTATATTAGCTATTCTGGAAGCGCCTGTACTTAGAACTCGACCAGAATGGGTAACAAAAATTCCTGACTTGGGTGCAATATCTGAAAGTGATGCTAAAGATCGTAGGGGTAGCGGTCTAGTTTCCCAAGTTAAGTCGCCTCCACCGAAGCCAAAAACTCCTGAGTTAGAAGTTGTCGATCCTAGCAAGGTCAATACAAAAGATAATCAGTTTGTTTGGGTCGCTTTAGTATTGATAGTTCTGACTTTAAGTGGGTTAGTTTGGTTTAGTTGATTTTTGGAAATTCCCGTGGAGAGGGTTGGGTGGAACATATCAAGCAAAATGGCTTTCAAGTAACTGATATTGTCAAACCTGAGTCAGAAATTCAAACTATTCGCCAGAAACATAATTTACCTTCAGATATGGCTTCGTGTCATACAAGTGAAATTGCTGGCTATCTTGTAAATTGAACTTCCCTACTTTTTTTGGAGATTTATTATCAGTCAAGAAGGTGAGAAAATTCAATAAAAAATTCACAGAAAAAACTCATATAGAATTCAGATAATTTTAATCTCTGACTCCTAATATCCAACCTAAGCACTCATCCTAAATTTTACGGAGAGTACAGAAAATAAATTTGGAGTAAAATCAATGAATATAAATGGTAAGACTTGGTTAAATATTCGTGGAGCGATCGCCACCGCTATTGCGGTAACTTCCACCCTGACTATTAGTTCCGCAGCTACAGCAGCAAAATTAAAAGTTACAGTAGAAAATATTGCTCCTACCCAAGGCTTCTTTTTCTCTCCTTTATGGGTAGGCTTTCACAATGGTAATTTTGATACATTTGATTTAGGTGTAGCTGCTCCTGAATATCTCGAAGCATTAGCCGAAGATGCTAATACTGCACCAATTACTGCTGCTTTTGCCAACATTGGCGCAGGCGAGACTCAAGCTACAATATTAGGACCTACAGGCCCTTTTCAGGTGCTGACTTCTGGCGATAGTGCTTCTATGATATTTGACCTAGATGGTAGTCTGGATAGTAGTCGTTATTTCAGTTATGCAGCAATGGGTTTACCTAGTAATGATGCTTTTATTGCTAATGAAAACCCTTTTGGAATCAAGATTTTTGATGATGATGGCAGTTTCTTAGGTGCTGACTTTATTGTTACTGGCGATCGAGTTTGGGATGCAGGAACAGAAGTCAATGATGAAATACCAGCAAATACTGCTGCCCTTGCCCAAGCTGCTCCTAACACAGGCGTTGATGAGAATGGAGTTGTCACCTTTCATCCCGGTTTCCTAGAAGGTGGTAATATTCTAGCAGCAGCACCAAACGGTGATTTCACAGCTCCTGGCTATCAGATTGCACGGATTACTGTTGAGTCAGTACCTGAACCTACAAACAGTTTAGGATTATTGGCTTTTGGTGGATTATTGTTCTTAGGAAATTCACTGCATAAATCTTTTAAATAGTAATTAAAAAGATTATACAGGGGGTATTGTTTTACCTCCTTTGATTATGGCGTAAATGGCGATCGCTCTTTTGCGATAGCTGGTACAACAGGATTTTTGAGGGGGCGATCGCTCTTTTTGTCATTGACACATTACAGCGGTTTTCCTGCACGGTAGACCACAGTAGGGGCGAAGAGCGAATCGCCCCTACAGGGTTTTGGGTATGACGATGTGGTTTATCAAGAGCGAAAAGCACATTAGTACAAACTGAAAACCTTTTGTAATCAGCTTGAACATGATTGCCTTTTGCCTTCTGGGTAATTTGAGGTAAGTTTAGTAGAACGGATAGTTCATGGATTTTTCTGGGATTCAGCATTATTTAGTTGATCTTGGAAATCTGTATCAAATTTTGCTGAGTCCAAATTTTTAGCTTGGCGTACCTGTTCGACTTCTAGTCCTTTCGCATCAATCAGGTCAGCCCCTTTCAGGTCAGCCCCTTTCAGGTTAGCTCCACTCAGGTTAGCTCCACTCAGGTCTGCCCCACTCAGGTCAGCATTACTCAGGTCAGCATTACTCAGGTTAATCCCTATCCATTTCTGCTCACTCCGGTAACTCAGTTTAGCCTCACTCAGATTAGCTCCACTCAGGTTAGCCCCACTCAGGTCAACCTGGTCAGATTTCAAAACATTTTTAAACAATCCACGGCTAAAGGGACTCAAGTCAACCTCTGTCAGGTCAACCCCTCTGAGGTCAGCTTCCTTTAGGTTAGCTTCCCTTAGGTGAACCATTCTCAACTTCGCGTCTTTCAGGACAACGCCTTCAAGATCAACGCCTTCAAGATCAACCCCTTCAAGATCAACGTTTATCAGTTTTGCCCCTTTCAGTTTCACCCCTTCCAGTTTTGCTCCTTTTAGGTTCGCCTCCGTCAAGTCAGCCTCTGTCAAGTCAGCCTCTCTTAGATCGCTATATCTCAAATCAGCCTCAATCAACTCAGCGTTCTTGAAATTAGCCTTTTTTAAATTGGCATTGCGCAGGTTAATACCCCTTAAATTTGCCTCTTTTGCCCGTAGCCACTCCAAATCATCTCCTTCTTGGACTAATCTTTCCAATCCTAGACGAGTACCACCATAAACAGTTTGTTTTTCATCAGAGTTAATAATTTCCCAAGTGCGATACTTAGATTCATAGTCAACTTCAATTAATGTATTAATCAGAAGAAATAAAGCACCAATAATCGATAGTTTCTCTAACTTCTCCAAAATCGGAAAAATATCTAAGTGAGCAATAGAATAGTTGAGAGATTCGATCCAGCGTTCTATTTTGAGAAATTGCCAGTCACGCAGCAAGTAAACCCTCAAGGAATTTTGAGATTCTCGGAAAAGGTGACTCTCATAGTATTTATTAAACAAATGATTGTAAATATGGGGTGGAAGTTCCATATCTTTAGCTTTCTCAAAAAAATGTTCATTCCAGGTTTCCCGATCGGCCATCCCTTTGAGTTGGTAGAGTTCATCTAGGGTGGCGTCGATCTTTTTCCATTGCTGTTCTGATAGGTCAATATTAATTTCATTGTCAGATATTCCTTGTATTCCTTCAATGGTTGTCGAGCTGCTAATTTTCCAATTGCAGATGTTGGCATTTGTGAGATCGGCTTGATTGAGATTGGCACCTTGTAAACAAGCACGCTCTAAAATAGCATTACACAATTTACTCCCTTGCAAATTAGCCAGGGATAAATTGGCATCAGTGAAATTAACCTTATTTAGTTGCGCTCCTGCCAAATTAGTCTCGAGCAAATCAGCATCTGTAAAGTCAGCTCCATCTAGGTTGGTATTACTCAAATCAACATAGCGAAGATTAGCATTACGAAAGCTAGCTTTTTTCAGGTCTAATCCTGATAAATTCACCCGATACAGATTTAGAGAATCAAAGTTTTTTGAGCTTAATGTCATTTTTAATATCTCCGTCTACTGTTTGATCATATCAAGTCTGGATAATCAGTTATTTCAACGTTGGTTGAAGACCCGCGCTCTCCTGAGGTCGGGAGCGACGCAATTGGAAAACCAATCAATGTTGCGGTTTTTCCAATAGTGTGCTATTGTCTTTAGAGGCTGCTGGGCTAGCAGTGTCAGCGCCAGTCGCTCATGGGGGAGACCCCCTTTGGCGGCGCTGGCAAGTCTTTAGGAGCGCGCCTTTAGACCGAAAAGAGGGAAGGGCCTTGGAGGCTGGTGCATTGTTAGCGCAGCTCCTCTGCAAGAGGCAGCAGAAAACCCTAATCAGTGATGCTTAGGAATCCCGCGCTGTCACGCAAGTGCAGCGTCGGGAGGATGTCAATGTCAAGTCATTGCGACTGGAACGGATTCAAAGGAAGCAATCTCAAGGTTTTAGAAGCTGTTTGTCAACTCATAAAAACCTCTCTCCAAACCTCTCTCGGAGTAGGAGAGAGGCTCCGGCAACCCCCATTCCCTGGTAGGGAAGGGGGGCAGGGGGGGTTAGGTTGGCGCGGATTCATCGGTTCTATGCAATACTTCTCAAACAACTTCTTAGAGATTGCTGCACAAACCCTTTGGTCGCAATGACAACTTTTTAAGGGGACTTGATATCATTCCTGAGTTGAATAACCCAATTTCTGACTTTCGGATATTTCAGATAGGTATTACCAGTGGCAACACACTCTAATCCTTTTACTTGAGTCCAGATTGTGTAGTTCAACTTTGCTCCATGAAAGTTTACACTTGTAAATTCAGCACGGCTGAAGTCAGCTTCTGTTAAATTTGCTTCTCCAAAGTTCGTACTATTTATACATCTGAAAGAGACAGCTAGATCGCGAAATATAGAATATTGAGATTTAATTTTTTGAAGCTGAAAGGATTTCTGTTTTGTCTCAACAATTTTATTTTTTGTAAACATTAATATTATCCACCAAACAAAAGATAAAGCAAATAAGATGAATACTAAAGCTAAAACGAACAAATATAAAGATAAATCCAACACATAATAACTAAGCTCGCCGTATTTAAACCACTCTATGAAAAAAAAGATAATAGTTATTGAATTTGCTACTAAATAGGATTTAAACAAAACAAACAATGTCAATCCCAAAAAAATTAAAAATTGGTAAATCCATTGCTTTTTAATTCTTTCTTTTAACCAAGTCCTAAACTTGTGAATATCAAAAAATGATATAGGTAATAAAAATATTAGCCAGATGCTCAGAGTAAGAACAAAAAATGATAACCAATAATTTTTATCCCTAAACCAATATAAGTCTGGAGAAGAAATAAATACTAACATAGAGATTAAACTTGTTGGTAAGACAAGGTTAATAAAATACCACCAACCTAGCCATTTTGTAGACCATTCAGACCTCAAAGATAAATTGGCAAAATTGTAGGTTGATAGAACCAATAATGACAACAACCAAACTATTATAATGAACGTAATTTTTTCTATAACTTTTGTTAAATCTGTATCATATAAGTAATTTAGAAGATTTTCCTTGTGGTAAGAATAGCTAAAAAATAAAATTGAAGAAACCCAAAATAGCCATTTGAGTCTCCTAAATTTTTTAGCTTGTATAAGTGGCCAAAACTTTAAAATGATAATTAACTCTAAGGTAATTACCAGTATTAAAATAATCAAGTCATCAATATTTGCTACAGAATAAACTGAATAAAAATAGGCAAATAAGAAAGCAATTCCAGAAAGTCCTAGTCGGAAAAAAGCTTTGAAGATATTGCTATAAGTTTCTCTACTATTTGCATCAAATAGAGTTGAGTAAGCTGCAAGTGATAAAAATAGCAAAGGTATAACTGGCACATTAAATA
>NZ_JAAHGT010000329.1 GCF_010672385.1 Okeania sp. SIO2F4 | reverse complement strand
TACGTCAATATTGTTAGTCAACCAATAAAAAAAACGGAAATAAATAGCTGTACGAAAAGCGCACCATTGCATCAGTAAATGTCTTCAAATGTTTATTCCCCCATTGTATTTTTCAGCCACCAGTTAAGTGAATTCACAAGCAAAGATTAAGGTAGCGTATTGGCTTAATATTCAGTATGTTCGGTGGGTTACGGCGGACAGTTAAGAGTTTAGTGAGACTTACACAATTTTTAAGCCCAAATATATACCAAACTCTCTTGATGAGAGGCAAATACGTCAATATTGTTAGTCAACCAATAAAAAAAACGGAAATAAATAGCTGTACGAAAAGCGCACCATTGCATCAGTAAATGTCTTCAAATGTTTATTCCCCCATTGTATTTTTCAGCCACCAGTTAATTGATTAAAAATAATAAAACTATCAGCAAAAAATACCAATATAAAATGGCGTTACATGCTCAATTTATCTCTTACTCGATATTCTTTTAATCCCAACCATCTCTAACACTATGAAACATAAATAGTGGAGCTTTATCTTAACAAAACCAACCCTATACCTGGATTTAATATTCCTTTTACAAACAGTCTCTAATATACCCTAAATCTTGATAAAAATTGCCTTTAATATACCCCATTGGCAATTATTTTAAATACTTGTAATATTTAACTCGATCTATTCCTGTAGCAATCAGGAATCAGATGTGAGAATTGAGGTCTTCCTTAAAAGTAGAGAATATAACAGTTATCATATGTCATATTCATAAGATAAATTTTTTTCTTCTTCTCTGTTCCCAGTTAAGTTTTCCCAGTTAAGTGTTCCCAGTTAAGTGTTCCCTAAAAGTAGCCAATATCTCACAACTCAAATAATATTGCTATACCTAGTAATACCAATTACTAAAAGTAATGCTACGCTTCAGCTAGACTTCAAAAATTAAATATTTGCCAAGGTTTAAAGTCTTTTTTTTGACAATTATTAATCGGTCAGTATTGATTTTTCCTACTTTTACTTCTCCCCTCACCCCCCACACTCCCCACACTTCCCCACCCAATTAGATATAGCATTCTTTTTGAGAAATAGTATAACTATTCAGCTATCTCGGAATCATATCTTAGTTTTTTGATGAATTAAGCAAGGTTTTTTTGAGAATACTTATATTAACTGAAGAGCTACTTATTTATGCTAAAAATTATCTGAAATATATCAATAATAATTTCTGATTTCAAGAGAATACGAGCCTAATTATAATAACTGCGAATAACCCAGTTCCTACCCAGGAGGCAAGCTAAAAGCTAACTACTGTTAGCTCCGCATTCCGCAGGAAATACTTACCCTATCCATAATAATTCTGATGTTTTTTCGGAAAATATTTATTGATTAGTACATATCTGTGGTAATTTGAAATTAATCAAGACTTACGCACCAGAACCCAGAAACCAGGTTTTTTTTGGAGATGTCTATTCTTCAAACCAATTATTTTTCCTAGCAACCGAGTTTATTTGCGTAAGTCCTATTAATATTAGGTACTATGGGGGGATTTAGAAATTATGGCTCTACAACTGCGTGTTTATGTCCCACCCCATCCATTGGTAAAACATTGGTTGGGTGTAGCTCGTGATGTTAATACACCCTCAGCACTGTTTCGCTCTGCAATTACAGAATTAGGTAGATGGTTAACTTATGAAGCGATTCGAGATTGGTTGCCTGTGGTAGAAACAACAGTACAGACTCCTTTAGCTGAATGTTCTGCCACTTTTGTCAATCCTCAAGCTCCCATAGTAGTAATACCTATCCTCCGAGCTGGTCTGGGATTATTAGAAGGCGCTCAAACTGTTTTACCCTTGGCATCTATCTATCATTTGGGTATGGTCAGGAATGAAGAAACTCTTGAAGCTAGTTGTTATTTGAATAAGTTGCCCCCCCAATTTGACCCTAATGCTCGGGTTTTGATTTGCGACCCAATGTTAGCTACTGGTGGCACAATTATGCAGGCAATGGCTGAATTAACTCAGCGTGGAGTTGACCCCACTGCTGTAAGAATCATTTCTGTAGTAGCTGCTAAACCTGCTCTACAAAAACTAGGTACTGCTTATCCGAGCTTGGCTATTTATACAGCAACTATTGATGAGATTGTAAATGATGTTGGTTATATTGTACCAGGCCTTGGTGATGCGGGCGATCGAATTTTTGGTACTTAGGACTTGGTAAAAATAACGTGAAAAGTTTTTGTCTCGAAGCTAGATTTCATATCATGTCCGTTAGTATCGTTTGTGTAAACTATTGGCAAATATCTACCTAAGTTTAAGTAAGTTTTTTTCTCCTTTGAAGCCTTCATCCCTCTCTCCTAGATAATTAAAGCCTTCTTCGTCAACCGTACTGTATAATTTTGAAATTTTATTAGTAATATGTTATGTTTTAGTAAAAAAAAATACTATAATAACTATAAAGACTTACGCATACAAACCCACTAAACCTTGTTTCCTTGTAGATTTCTATTCTTAAAACTAAAGATTTCTCCTATAAACTGGGTTTTTGTGGGTAAGTCCTCAAGTAAATAGAATCTAAATAATTAGCTGTTTGCTAAATATGAGTAATAAAAATGGTTTTGCAAGTGGTTTGATGGCAGGTGTAGCAGTTGGCGGCCTGGTAGGTGGATTATTCGGAATTTTAATCGGAGCAAGGATATCTGATGATACTGATGTAGCAGAAAATTTATTGGATAGCCAAGATTCTGAAAAAGAAAAATCTACCCAAGAAACAGAAGCTATAGAAGAGACTCGCCAAAGTTTGGAGGGTAAAATAGCACAGTTGAATCAAGCAATTGATGAAGTTCGCAACCAAATAAGCGCTGTCAATGGATCTTTGGAAAAGACAGATCGCTCGCTCTGTGAGTGAAGAATGAGTATATTTTGTAGATTTTAGAGATAGCTCTGGGTCGCTAAATAGGACAAAGCTATGCTAAACTCTAATTATATAACTTATTGGTTGTTTGTAGTTTCAGAATAATAATATTTATGAATGCTTCCATAGCACTATTAGCCCAGACATTATCAACTTTTGTGAGCTTCTATTTGGTTTTGATGTTCATTAGGATTTTATTAAGTTGGTTCCCTAATGTTAATTGGTATGACCCACCATTTTCTGTATTGAGTCAGTTGACAGATCCTTATCTCAATATATTTCGTTCTATTATTCCACCCCTGGGAGGTATTGACTTTTCTCCCATAATTGCTATCTTTGCTCTCCAGTTTGTAGCTCAAATTTTAACTGGATTATTAGGTAGTCTGGCAGTTTATTAAAATCCATTACATTAAAAAACTTTGGGGCAGATTGAGAAATAGGTATTTATTCCTATAACTCTATCTGCCTTTAAATATTAAAATCCCTCAAACTCTTCAATAGTTTGCTCCCACCGAACTTTACTAGGAAAGCCAGATGATTTAAACTGCTTAAGTTTTAAGGGAGTAGGTAGATTTGCTGGTATAGAAACTCTAATTTCAAAATCAGTCGTAGTAAGTGCTGGAACTTCTGGAATTGAACCAAGTCTGGTACGATTTTGCATGACGTTATTGTTATTAGCATCATAAATACGTCCATATACATCAGCGTCATACACATTTTTACCAGAAGCATTTTGGGCTTTCCCACTGATGATAAAACAGTTAGCTCCCATACTAGAACCACTGCTGATAATCCCTGTTGATAGACTGGGGGGACAATCTTTGTAGTCTATATCATATAGTTTAATTGGAATTAATGCCCAAGCAGGGCTACTCCACAACCAAGTTACTATGGCAATTAAGCTGCAGATAATAATATTAGTTAACATCCTCCCCGGGCTAAAGGAACGGGTATTCCTTCCTAGCCGAAGCTCCTCGGTGGGTTGAGGTTTCACAGGCTGCTGCACCCACTCCTCTTGCTCCCCTCCCGGGAGGGGATGGGGGTGGGTTACGCTTGCCTCCACATCCATTTTTTGTCGCGGACGGGCAGTCCGCGACCAATAACAAAAACATAACATATGTATAAAAAAAAAACAACTAAAAAGTCGCCCGCGCCTCGGCCAGGCTTTAAACCTAATTTTTCGGTAAGAATCGCGATCGCATACTAAGTGACATCCTCAGATTGAATAGTAATTACAACAAACCACCCCATCGCTTTTTTGAGGGTTCTTACTTGCTTAACAACAAAACCGTCAGGTATTGGACGATGTAGGTTGATTTGGACAAGTCCCAGTTTTGGGAGTTTGAGTTGCCATCCTGTAATTGGATTGACTGTGAATTGAGGAAACAACATGGACTTTATTTGTCCGTACTTTTTGAACCGGGGAAATCCATAACCTCTTTTTTGGAAAAAGTCCCAAGCATCATGCAATCTTCCGATAGTTGTCTGCAATACCTGAGAAGGAAGCGCAGCTAGTAGTAGGAAACTCTTTCCCAGCCTTGGGGAGGTTGTTTTGCTGTTCCTGATATCCAGGGAATGGATAATCAGCACTTATGATATATTCACACTCCAAACTACCCCTATATATTGGACATTTTCACCGAAGCAATCTAATCCTTGAGTTCTCCAAGAGCATAGTTATAAACATTATGACAAGTTTCGAGCCATTCATTCAATAACTCGACCTGTTGGGTGGTCGGGATAAATTTGATAAGTGTAGTTGATGGCGATTATAGCTGGAATGATACCATAAAAGGGAATTACAGTAAATGCTGATTTGACCAAGAAATAAGGTCAATAGCCTCCCCTTTCAAGGCTAAAAAAGTGGTCGTTTCGGCTATCGCCGACATGAAAAGCAGAGCTTTCAGTAGTAGGTTTTTTTACCGAATAATTAAGGTTTAAAGCTTCTCGTTTAAAGGAGAAACAAGCGGTCGGAAAGCGTAGCATTCCGAAGGATGGAATGGCGAGGAAACCTCGCTAGCCTCCAATCGACCAAGAGAGCGGTCGGAAAGCGGAGCATGGAGTAGGATGGGATGGGGAGGAGACCTCGCTAGCCTCCAATCTCCCCTTGAGAAGAAAAAATTTTCACGCTCCGCGTCAATCCAATCCGTTTTAGGGAGAGGTAATTATCCATTATCCATTAATGAACCACAATTTTAGTCTATACAAGCCACTACGCTTATTGCAACTACAAGTTTTGCACTTTTGAGCAGAGCTAATAATTAATTATAATTATTAATTAACTATATGACAGAATCTAATAGGACTCCTCAACCCCAACCCAACCAAGATTTCCCATCTACAAGCTTCGTGGTAGGTATTGGCGCATCAGCAGGTGGACTTCAGGCCATCGAAGCCTTCTTTAGCAGTTTGCTACCTGAGCCTGGTGCGACCTTTGTCGTGGTGCAGCACCTATCGCCAGACTATCGCAGTTTAATAGTAGAGCTGCTACAGCGACGCACTACACTGCCAGTTTACCCAATCGAAAACGGCATGGCCATTACCGTGAATAACGTATATGTGCTGCCCCCAGGGTTTGTGGTCAGGTTACAGGGACAACAATTGTGGTTAGAAGAGCGTCAGGAGGGACAAATTGATGCTCCTATTGACTATTTCTTTTTGAGTCTAGCTCAGGAACGAGGCGATCGCTGTATCAGTATTTTGCTATCTGGTACGGGGCACGACGGTACTGAGGGCCTCAAAGCTATTAGCAGGGCGGGGGGTGTAGCTCTAGTACAGTCCCAGGATACGACCCAATTCGCGGCCATGCCCAGTAGCCCCCTCAGTTCAGGGCTGGTGGATGAAATCCTCTCTCCAGAAGAATTAGCTCAGGCAGTGTGTGATATAATTGGCTACACCCGTACCCAGGAATCTCTGACTAGAAATTCTACAACGCTACTGCCTCCTGAGCAACTGACCGAAATTCTAGATATTTTGCAAAGGCAGGAAAATATTGACTTTTCCTTGTACAAACCAGGGACTCTGAACCGTCGTATCATCCATCGGTTACTGCTCTCCAAAGTCAATACAATTTCTGAATACATCACTTACCTGAATGAGAATGTAGAAGAAGTCAAAAATCTGCGACAAGATTTGCTGATTGGTGCTACCCGTTTCTTCCGCGATCCTGAGATGTGGTCTTTGCTGCAAACAGAAGTGCTACCCTCCCTGCTGGAAACCTTGGAGCCAGGCAACCCCCTCCGGCTTTGGGTGACCGGATGTTCCACTGGGGAAGAAGTCTATTCTCTAGCCATTGTTGTTGATGAGGTGATGCAGAATATGGAGGAAAAACATCCGGTAAAGCTGTTTGCTACTGATATCGACCAGGAGGCTTTGACAATTGCTTCTCAGGGGATTTACAGTGACAATATTGTTCAAGATATCGGGGCAGAACGGCTGCAATCTTACTTTGTTGCGGAAGGCTCAACTTATCGGATAAAAAAGTCTATTCGTTCCCAGGTGGTTTTTGCCTCCCATGATTTGACGAAAAATCCAGGCTTTTCTCAGATGCACCTTGTTAGTTGCCGTAACCTACTAATTTATATGCAATCTGCTTTACAGGAACAGGTGCTAATGCTGCTGCACTTCTCCCTGGCAAGAAGGGGGGTTTTAATCCTTGGACCTGCGGAAAATTTGGGAATCATACCCCATGCGTTTGATTCCATTAACCAGCAGTGGAAAATATTCCGTAAACGCCTGGATGTTCAACTACCAGTCACTCGGATCATCAAGTCTCCCACTATTCAGCCTGTGACGATGTACAAACCAGTAAAATCAGGGCGACCTATTTACGAGACCTGGGTGCAATCTGTTTTTAAGCTGCGGTTTGGCGAGCAACCAGTCACTTGTGTGGTAGTCAATCAAAATCATCAGATTGTGCATATATTGATTAACACTGCTAGGTTGCTGGAACTTCCCCTGGGAGAAATGAGTACAAATATATTAGATATTGTGCCACCAAGTATGAAGATACCCTTGAGTACGGCTTTGCATCGTGTGAAGCGGGATCGGCAGTCGATAGTCTACAACGACATCCAGGTATCGGAGTTGGAGTCTCAGCAAAGGATTAATCTTTGGGTAGGGAAAGTGGAGGAGGATGATACCAGCTCGGAAATTCAGATAATTGTGCTGTTGGAACTGGCGCTCCCCACTGAGTCTATTGCAACCTCGACAGATTTAGATTTTGATCCTAACTCAGTTCTGTCTCTGCAAATTCGAGAGCTGGAATTTGAACTACAGCAGACCCGCGAAAATCTGCAAACCACTATTGAAGAGCTAGAAACTGCTAACGAAGAACAACAGGCGACTAATGAAGAACTGGTAGCTTCCAATGAAGAACTACAAAGCACCAACGAAGAACTGCAATCAGTTAATGAAGAACTCTACACCGTTAATGCTGAAAATCAGGAACGCATTGAAGAGCTGACCGAACTTAGCGCCGATATTGATAATCTACTGCAGAGTACCGATATTGGTGTTGTGTTTCTAGACGCGGATTTTAATATCCGTAAATATACCCCTGCTGCTGCCAAAGTATTTAACTTTCGCATGGGGGATATTGGCAGACCCCTGACCGAACTGGTGAATTACCTGGATATCAATAATTTAATATCTCTAGTTCAGCAAGTCGCCGAAACTCAAAATTCTCAAGAACTAGAAGCTACCAATGTCAACACAGAAGATCGCTTACTGCTAAGAATTTTGCCCTATTTGCGGGAAGATGGCACAAGCAATGGCGTCGTACTCACCCTGGTGATCGTTAATGACCTGAAGAAGATTCAAAACGATCTGCAACGTCAAGCATTTTTTGATACATTAACCGAGTTAGCTAATAGAGCCTTTTTCTTGGAAACTCTCAAATTGTCGATCGCTCGTATCAGTCGGGATACTTCTTATCAATTTGCTCTGCTATACCTAGATATAGATGGCTTTAAAGAAGTAAACGATACCCTAGGCCATGCTGCAGGCGACCAACTGCTGGTGGAAGTCGCCGAACGCCTCAATAATACTGTTCGCCCAGGGGATATTATATCTCGCTTAGGGGGAGATGAGTTTGCCATTTTGCTAGCAAAAACTGCTGGTTCCGAAGTAGTAATGGAGGTGGCATCTCGCATTCAATCAGCGATCGCTGCACCCTTAACTATTGGCACTTCCCAATTATCTATCACCGTCAGTATTGGTATTGCCTTTTATGCTCCAGACTATCAGTGGCAGAGTGACACAGTTATCTTAGAAAATGCCGACATAGCGATGTACGAGGCTAAACACCAAGGACCGGGAAATATAGCACTCTTTCATCCTTCCATGCGGTCTAAACGGGAAAGCCAAGCAGAACTGAAGGCAAGCTTATACCAAGCGTTAGAGCAGGAAGAGTTTGTCCTGTATTATCAACCGTTGATAGATTTTTCGAGTCAGTCGTTGAAGGGGTTTGAAGCCTTGATACGTTGGCAGCATCCTCAGCGAGGATTACTTGCTCCCATAGAATTTTTACCCGTTGTTGCAACTTCCCATCTCATGCCAGCATTAGAAAATTGGATTTTTAAGGAAGCTTGCCATCAGATGAGTCAATGGAATCAGGAATTTGATTTCAACAAAGCATTTAAGATGAATATCAATATTTCCCCTGATTTTCTCCTGCACCCGAACTTCATCAATAACGTAAATTTAGCCATTAGTGAATCAGGTGTCAACCCCGAGCAAATTTGCCTTGAATTGACAGAAAATTCCTTTATCGGCCATAGCAGTGATGTTGAGACCCTACTTTTAACTATCAAGAGACTAGGGATAAGTATTGCTCTTGATGATTTTGGCACTGGGTATTCATCGCTGTCCTACCTACATCGTCTTCCCATAGATAAGATTAAAATTGACCAGTCTTTTGTGCAGTCTTTCGATTCAAGTTCGTCCCTAGTGGGTATCACTAGAGGAATTATCAGTTTAGCACGCCAGCTCGAACTTAATGTAACTGCTGAGGGGGTCGAAACCTTAGAACAATTCAGACAAGTACAAGAATTCGGCTGTGACAATGCTCAAGGGTACTTTTTTTCTCACCCCGTTCCAGGGGTAGAAGCGAAGCAATTAATAGAAAATCCAGAGTTTTGGGAAAATTTATTTTAGGGTTTGCTAAGGGTAGGAGTCAGGAGTCAGGAGTCATATCAAATCCGGTTGAATACTTATTATATGCTTGGGGGAGATTCGGAAATTCGGAGATGGGGAGGTGGGGAGATAGGGAGGTGGTTCTATTCAATCTTGAAGTAATTTATAGAATTATCAACATATATTATATAACCGGATTCTATATCAGAATTTAAGATAGAAGAACAGAGAAAAATCAGGTATGAAGGAGAGGAGGAGAAAGTTTTAATATACCTAATCATCCGGACATGATATTAAAAGTCAAAAGTCAAAAGTCAAAAGTAAGATTTTATGGTATAATACGGCTTTGTTGCAATAGTAGGGGCGGGTTCCGGGTTAAATTAATGAGCTTCACCACCAGATGAGATAAACCCGCCCCCAATAGACATAGGCGTGATAATTAAAGATCAAATCAATATAGTGA
>NZ_JAAHGT010000328.1 GCF_010672385.1 Okeania sp. SIO2F4 | reverse complement strand
TCTCACTATAAAAGAAAAAAGGCGTTGCATAATCAAGATATGAGATCAAATCTGGTAGCATTGGTGTAATTAGACAAGGAGTCAGGAGTCAGGAGGGGGAAAGAATTTAGAAAGATTTGGCAATGATTGAAGATGGAACATTTGTTCCGACTACCTCCTCTGCAATTCCTCACTTCCCCACTCCCCTACTCCCTACTCCCTACTCCCTACTCCCTTATTTTTAAAATTACGAAGTAGCTCAGTTGCGTGGCGACTTTCCAATGGTTTTGAAAACCAATATCCTTGTCCTTTGTCACACTGAAATTGCTTAAGTTTTTGCATTTGATCTTTGGTTTCTATTCCTTCAGCAATTACTTCTAAGCCTAAATTATGAGCTAATGCAATAATTGCACTGACAATTTTTAATGCTTGACCACTCGTATCCGAGTCTAATCTACTGACAAAAGAACGGTCAATTTTCAGAGTATTAATAGGAAACTGATGTAGATAACTTAATGATGAATAACCTGTACCAAAATCATCTATTGATAATTTAATATTTTGATTTTTCAGTTTATTCAACTTTTGAGTGGCTAAACTAACATTTTCCATAATTACAGTTTCAGTAATTTCTAGCTTCAAGGAATTAGGTTGACAATTTGTTTCTTGTAAAATTTCCTCAATTTCTTCTGCTAGATTTGGTTGTGAAAGCTGCTTACTAGAAAGATTGACACTCATGGTTAAATTGGAGGTAGGAAATTGACACTTAGAATTATATACATAGCAAGTAGAAGAACATTTGCCATTGCCATTTTGTCTGTGAGATAAAGAGTTAGACATCAGGGATATTGCTGGAGTGTTATTTGTTGCGAATTTCTCACTGTACTGTGTATCTTGACAGTTAAATTCCTGCTGCCAAATAGTTAATTGATGACAAGCAACTCGCAATATCCACATTCCTAGAGGAATAATTAAACCTGTTTCTTCTGCTATGGGAATAAACTTAGCTGGAGAAATCAAACCTTTAGTGGGATGATGCCAGCGTACCAAAGCTTCAAAACCAGTAATTTGACCTGTAAATAGACAGATAATTGGTTGATAATTTAAGCGAAATTGAGAATGAGCTGGATTTTGTTTAATCATTTCTATGGCTCGTCGCAGATCGTTTTCCAGGTCTAATAAAGATATAGCTTGGCTGTGCATTGTTAAATCAAACACCTCATACCTTGCTTTACCTAAAGCTTTAGCCCGATACATAGCAATGTCTGCATCTCGCAGTAAGTCTTCCGGGTTATTGTAAATAGGACAAACATCAAGCTGATTTCCATCGGCACTATCGGCAAAATTTCCACGACTGCAAACAATGCCAATACTTGCTGTAGTAAAGACTTCATTCCCTTCAATATATACAGGTTTTGCCAGTTGTTGATTGATTTTCGCAGCTACTCTGGTAGCATAGTTAATATCGGGTGGATACTCTAGTAAGATCGTGAATTCGTCTCCTCCTAATCTCGCCAGAGTATCTGAAGCTTTGATACAGTTCTGTAGTCGCTTGCCGATCGCTATTAATAGTCTATCTCCTATAGTATGTCCCAAACTGTCGTTAATTATTTTGAACCGATCTAAATCTAGAAAGAGAACAGCAAACTGATAATCTGAGTATTGTCTAGACCGACGTAATGCTTGCCTTAGTCGGTCAAAAAACAAGGTACGGTTTGGTAAACCTGTCAGTGCATCGTGAAGCGCCTCATAAACAAGTTTGGCTTGTGTTTGTTTCTGTTCGGTGATATCTCTAATAATTATCTGGGTTGCTGCCTTACCATCATAAGTATAAGGTATTCCAACTATTTCCACATCTATGACTTCTCCATCTAGTCTAATCAACTTTTCTTCTTGTAAATGTGTTTGTTTTCCTTGTTGTTGAACTTGTTGTAGTCGTTGTTTTTCTATTTCTATATAGTCTGGAGGAATGAATTTCCAGAGAGATTGACCGATAATTTTTTCTAGGGAATTTGCGCCAAGTAACTTAGCTCCAGCAGAATTTATATAGACAAACTTTTCCATAAAATTGACGGCGATCGCTTCTGGTGAGTTCTCTACCAAACGACGGTAACGTTCCTCACTTTCTCGGAGTGCTTCCTCTGCTTGGTGGCGTTCCAACTCCACTTGATTAGTTGCGATGAATTTCCCTATACCTTGAGCCATTAATTCAATAATTTCTTGTTCGTGAGACTCAAATTCTTTTGTTCTAGCTTGGGGAGATGAGAAGGATAAAGTACCATAAATTTGATTATTTACGAAGATTGGAGTAGCAATATATAATTTTATCGGCATACCTTTGGCTTCTGATTCTTCTAATTCACTCCTCAAAATTGTTCTTTGTTCTGCGACTACTTTCTGACATAAAATATCGCCTAAATTAAATTCTTTTCTTCGTGCAAAATAATCCTGTTTTGACTGTACAGATTTAATGATAAATAATTCGCCTTTTACTTCACCAATAACTCCAGTATCCGTGCCAAAAATTTTACAACCTGCTTGGAGATAATCAGCAAAAAGCTCTTCTATATTATTATGATTACAGGTAGCAATTCTATGCAATTCCTTTAAACTAGAACTGAATTTTTCTAAGGCTTTAGTTTTGATAAATAATTCTGCTTCCCAATGGAATCTTTCTGTTATATCTGTAATAATACCAATAAAATTTGTTAAATGGTTATAAGAATTATAAACTGGTGCAATGAATAGTTCATTCCAGAAATCTGTGCCATCTTTCCGCACATTTTGCAAAATAACATGACATTCTTGACCATGTAAAACGGCTTTTTTGAGCTGAGAAATTGCTGGCTGATTTCTGTATTTTCCTTGTAAAAATCGACAATTTTTTCCCATCACTTCTCCAGCCTGATAACCTGTGATGCGCTCGAAACTAGGACTAACATAAATTATGGAATTATCTGGCTGAGTAGGATCGGTGATGACGATGCCATTGTTACTACTATCAATAGCCCGCTTCATTACTTGCAAGTGTTCTTCCTTAGCATGACGTTCAACGGCAATGGCTATCACATTAGCGATCGCTTGGAGAAAGTAAATATCATCTTGGGTAAACTCTCGATACTGTCTAGTATGAACTCCCAAAACACCCCAAGTTTTTTGAGAGTTATGGGAATTGCTATTTTGAGATTCTTTGATTTCTAAATTAGGTATGATTACAGTTGCACCACTAACTATTCGGTGGTTATGTAGCAAGGGTGAACCAGAAAAGCGAGTTTCCACGAGGAAATCTTTGACAATGACTGGCTGATTTGCTAACAAAGTATAACCTGCTTGGGATTTTTCCCCAGCACTAACTGTAGCTTTACCTACTAAATTCTTTTCCCAACCTACAGCCGCATAAAGAAGAAAGGCATTATTACCAGGCAACAATTCTAACACTTTGCTAAATTCTACATTTAAAGTTTTAGCAACTATGGCAACTGCTGTATCGATTAGTTTATAAATATTTGATGTTTGCAGTGCCTTTTGTCCTATTATTGCGACTGCTGCTTGTAGACGTTCACGATATTTGAGGGACTCTAACAGTTTATTTTCATTCTCTTGCGCTCGTTTTTGTTCAGTGATATCTCGGTTGACTCCTATAGTGCCAAGGATTTGATGAGATTTATCTAGCATTGGTACAACCGTTGTTTCACATAGACCCTCACTGCCATCTTTACGAATAAAGTTAATTTGTCCTACCCACCGACCATTGGCCTTCATCCCCTCAATTATTTCTGATGTTAATGTAGAAGATACTTCTGGTTGGTGTAAAATGGCTGGAGTCTTGCCCAATACCTCAGTTTTACTGTATCCAAACATTCTAGTTGCTGCTGGGTTCCAGTCAATGATGTAACCTTCTATATCTGTCAGAATCACCCCGTCGTAGAGATTCTCAAAAGTTAAAGCTTGTCTTTGCAGTGATTTTTGAGTAATTTTGTCTTCTGAAATATCTGAAAATATTGATAGTATTGCAGTTTCCCCATTGAATTGTACAGAACACATTGATATATTGGCCCATAACAATGTACCATCTGCTTTTTTCATAGGCACTTCGCGATGGAACATCCGTTCCGCTGCGGGAACGCATGTCAGACCTTCTTGATGTAGATTTACGAGCAATAATTCATATTGTTGAGGATTAGAGTAAAAATTAGATGTTGGAAGACCGATTGATTTGTGGTTAGGAATACCAAATTTAAGTCTAAATAATTCGTTGCTGAAGAGAATTACACCATCAACTGCACGGCTAATTACTATTGCTACTGGCATTAGTTTAGCAATAGTTTCCCATAGCTTTTCAGTTTCTTGTTGCATTTTTTTCATTGCTTACTTAAACTAGATATATTTTTTTGATCCCCGTGTTATATTTGATATTTTTTTTGATTTTTTTTATTGACTTTAATGAATGGCAACTTTTTATATGATTTATTCTAGATAACGATCTCTAATCATAAAAGTTAAATTTATAAACTTTTAACATCAAATTAGCACCTGGGTCAGATCATTATATTGTAAAGTATTTTTTCTGCACAATGTAAATTTTATTAATAGGATTTATGAAGATTTATTGATTTTACTTGACTTGATGACTTATAGTTAGTTGTCTTTTAAAAAAAGACAAAAGTTTAAAATAGTTGTATCGGGGTTTTCACCCCAGATGGAACACCTTGTAGAGGCAATTGATAAATTGCCCCTACTGTGGTAAAATAAAATGAAAGTTGCTATTTAGTGGAACTAAGAGATTGTTTGTAAAGGAAATAGGACTTACGCACCTGCAACGTATTTTCGTCCCTATCGACCGACAGGGAAGCAATCTCAAATCTTAGTTTTTCGTACCTCATGCGTAAGTCCTGAGAAAGATAAAAAAGAGGATAGGGAACATCGGATATGGGAATAGGGAGAGGCAAGAAGAGGCAACTATTTGCGACCATAACGGTAGGGGTTTGGTCACCAAACCCCTACGACAACGTATTGGAAAAATAAATCTCTACTTTTAGTTTTCAAAGTCCTAGAAAACTCAGTTCCCGTCTATTCTCCGCCACAATATGTGAAAATTGCAGATTTAGGGGACTTCCAAATAAAAAATTATCCTATTAGCTATGAAAATAAGGGAGTAGGGGCGATTCGCGAATCGCCTGTACGGGAGTAGGGAGTAACCAGTTAACGCGATTAGTAGAAAAATTGGGATAATTTATTTTCTGCTATTCCCTAGTTGTGATAGAGACAGGACTTACGCATGCATATCAAATTATACGCCATCTGTAGGGGCAAACGGCCGTTTGCCCCTACTAGATATAGTGGTTCTGCGTAAGTCCTGAGAGACTTAAATGCTAGTTTAAATCTAGCAATGGCGGTCAGTAAGATCTCCGCTCCGAAATGCGCGTTTAGCGATCTTAGTTGCGTTACGCCAGTTTTGCGAAGCAACAGCAAAAGAACGTGACAGCTTGTGGACTGGATAACACCGACGTTGCCTGGTTGAAGCAGGAATAGAACAAATTAGCGCAAAAATCATAGATTTTTACAGATAGTTTTCAGCAATTAACAATGAACAATTAATAATTAATAATTACCCCTTCTGAACAATTAACAATTAATAATTAATAATTATTTAGAGTGAAGCATTCATAATTTATAACAGACTAGCTCGTGCTTCTTTATGTTTGTCAATTATTCATTATTCATTATTAATTACAAAGGGGGGAGGCTTTAAACCTTAATTGTTGAATGAATAATTAATCGACTATCAACTCCTAATTATTAATTCTTAACTATTAATTATTAATTATTCGGTAAGTTTCTCAGAAGGGATAAATCTTCTGGGAACTTTCAGACCGTCCGTTTTTATGTTTAAGAAACTATAAGCATTGAAATACACTGTTTTTTTTAGTGAACCTAACTCTCCATAGGGGTGATTAACTGTTAAACTTAAACCGTAGAAAATAGTTGTAAAATTTACACTCATTGTTGTAATATTAAATAGGTAATAACTTAAGATGAAAAATCGAAAGTGAATGCGACTTGTTGACAGACATATTATCAACCGAACACATAACTTTTGGCGGGTGTGTGATGATTTAGCCTTTAAATCAAAAAACTTGTACAACCAGGCTAACTATTATTGTCGTCAGCATTTTTTCAAGTGCTCAAAAAGTCTGGATTTAACTAAACTATACCACGCCACCAAAGATAGCGATGCCTATAGATCATTACCAACTAAAGTATCAAAACAAATAATCAAATGCTTGGTGGCAACTTGGCGTGGTTATTTTCAGGCCATCAAAGAATGGTCAAAACATCCCTGTAAGTTTTTAGGTAAACCCAAAATACCAAAGTATAAGAATAAAACTCAAGGTAGGAATGTAGTTATATATTCAAAGGAATCAGTCTATAAAGCTCCTCTAAAAGATGGTATTTGTCACTTATCTATGAGTGAAATCAAAATACCTGTAGTTGTGGATACTGTCATCGAAGTCAGGATAGTACCTGCTACTAGCTGCTATATAATTGAAGTAGTGTATGAAAAAACTCTTCAGCCAGAAATAGACTCAACATATGTAGCCGGAATAGACTTAGGGATTGACCGGTTAGTAGCTCTATCTACAAATAAGCCTGGTATCAAACCACTGCTGATTAATGGGAAGCCACTAAAAAGTGTCAATCAATTATATAACAAGCGAAAAGCCAAGTACCAAAGTCACCTCAAAGGCAACAGAAAAACCAGTCGTAAGATTGAAGCATTAAGTTATCATAGAAATCGTTTTGTCGAGAATTATCTGCATAACACCAGCAAGTTAGTTGTTAATTATTTAGTGAAGAGTAATATTGGTACTGTAGTAATTGGAAAAAATGATAATTGGAAACAAGGTGCAAACATCGGTAAAAAAAACAATCAAAACTTTACCCAAATACCACACTCTAAGCTAATTCAACAGATAACTTATAAATGTAAACTTGCTGGTATCAAAGTCATGGAAACGGATATTGTTACACCAGTAAAACTTCTGCACTTGACCTAGAATTGCCATGTCAGCAGGAAAATTATGTGGGAAAACGAGTCAAACGTGGTTTATTTTTGAGTGGAACAGGTAAAGTGATTAATGCCGATATTAATGGCAGTATATGCGATAATCAGAAAGAAATTCCCAGAGTGCTTTACTGCCGTTTGCGCAGCATTCCGTAGGATGGGAATAGTGAGCTGTGCCGAGAGCGCCTATATTGGTTAATCCAATATCAAGATAAAAGCTGTTACAATTTTCTACAGTTTTTTTCGTACGGTAAGAGTATTGCGTCAAAATACCCTAAGCATAAATTGCTAAACTGTACAATTAGTAATATAAACTTGGAGGACACCTGAACAATGTTAGAAAACTATCAGAATCATGTACAACAACGAGCAACCCAGGGTATCCCACCCCTACCACTAGATGCAGGGCAAACATCAGAACTATGTGAACTCCTGAAAAACCCAGCAAACGGAATAGAAGAAAAGTTGATGGGATTATTGCGCGATCGCGTACCACCTGGAGTAGATGAAGCAGCTTATGTCAAAGCGGGATTTCTCACAGGTATTGCTAAAGGAGAAATTACCAGCCCTCTAATCACTCCCACCTACGCAGTGGAACTATTAGGAACAATGGTCGGTGGTTATAACGTTCAATCATTGATAGAGCTGCTTAAATCAGAAAATTCTGAACTAGCAAACACAGCAGCTAAAGCTTTAAGTAAAATTCTGTTAGTATATGACGCCTTCAACGACGTTATAGAATTGGCAGAAACTAACCCCTACGCCAAGCAAGTAGTAGATTCTTGGGCAGCAGCAGAATGGTTTACCACTCGCCCCCAACTTCCAGAAACAATAACAGTTACTGTCTTCAAAGTTCCTGGGGAAACCAACACCGACGACCTCTCACCTGCTCCCCACGCCACTACTCGCCCTGACATTCCCCTCCACGCATTAGCGATGCTGGAGTCGAAAATGCCGGAAGGGTTGAAAACTATTGCGGAATTAAAAGAAAAAGGTAATCCAGTTGCCTATGTTGGAGATGTTGTCGGTACTGGTTCATCCCGGAAATCTGCCTGTAACTCCATGTTGTGGCATATTGGGGAAGAAATTCCTTTCATTCCTAATAAAAAATCAGGTGGGTATATTTTAGGAGGAAAAATTGCTCCTATTTTCTTCAACACTGCTGAAGACTCTGGCGCGTTACCCATTGAATGTGATGTTACCAAAATGGAAACAGGAATGGTAATAACTATTCATCCCTACAAAGGGGAAATTACCAACGAAACTGGAGAAATAATTTCCACCTTTACCCTCAAACCAGAAACTATGCTTGATGAGGTACGAGCAGGTGGGCGAATTCCTCTATTAATTGGGCGTACCCTCACCGATAAAACCCGTAATGCTCTAGGATTAGAAACCAGCACTGTATTTACCCGTCCCCAAATGCCTGAAGATACAGGTAAAGGCTTTACTTTAGCTCAGAAAATGGTAGGAAAAGCTTGCGGTTTACCTGGTGTACGTCCGGGAACAGCTTGCGAACCATTGATG
Source organism: Okeania sp. SIO2F4 (assembly GCF_010672385.1). Classification (GTDB taxonomy): domain Bacteria; phylum Cyanobacteriota; class Cyanobacteriia; order Cyanobacteriales; family Microcoleaceae; genus Trichodesmium. The sequence continues at coordinate 935 of NZ_JAAHGT010000328.1, read as the reverse complement.
ACAACAGTGGGTTCTCAAGATACCACCGGACCTATGACGCGAGATGAAATGAAAGAACTCGCTTGTCTTGGTTTCAGCGCTGACTTAGTAATGCAGAGTTTTTGTCACACTGCTGCTTATCCCAAACCAGTAGATATTAAGACTCACAAACAGTTACCAGATTTCTTTTCTGCTCGTGGTGGGGTAGCGTTGCGTCCGGGAGATGGAATTATCCACTCTTGGTTAAATCGGATGTTGTTACCGGATACAGTGGGAACTGGTGGCGACTCTCATACCCGTTTTCCTTTGGGAATTTCCTTTCCTGCTGGTTCTGGTTTAGTAGCATTTGCAGCAGCTTTGGGTTTAATGCCATTGGATATGCCAGAATCTGTGTTGGTGAGGTTTAAAGGTAAGTTGCAACCAGGCGTAACATTGCGGGATATTGTGAATGCTATTCCTTATGTGGCGATTCAAAAAGGGTTGTTAACTGTAGCGCTGGAGAATAAGAAAAATATATTCTCTGGACGAATCTTGGAAATGGAAGGTTTACCAGATTTGAAAGTTGAGCAGGCGTTTGAATTGACAGATGCAAGTGCAGAACGTTCCTGTGCTGGTTCCACAATTAAATTGGGTACGGAGACAATTTCTGAGTATCTGCGTTCTAACATTGCTTTGTTAAAAAATATGGTAGCGCGGGGTTATTCAGATGCGCGGACAATTATGCGTCGGGTTGCCAAGATGGAACAATGGTTGGCAAATCCAGAATTGATGTCAGGGGATGCAGATGCAGAATATGCCGAAATTATTGAGGTAGACTTGAACGAAATCAAGGAACCTATTGTGGCAGCACCTAACGATCCGGATAATATTAAATTGATGTCGGAATGTGCGGGGGATAAAATTGATGAAGTGTTTATCGGTTCCTGCATGACGAATATCGGTCACTATCGCGCTGA